>JAMOPP010000172.1 GCA_027064405.1 Desulfurellales bacterium | reverse complement strand
ATTCCTGTAGACTCTTTCTCTTTTTTGGCTTTCTCCCCCACATGCTTCGGTTCGGCAAGGACTATCTTTAATTTCAAATACCTATCCCCTCCGGCATCTGACAGATTTACAACAAAAGGACCTATTACATGTGGTTCTAATTGAGATACCGCATAAGACTCCGGAGATGAACTTTCTTCTTGCTGTTGGACTTTATGCTGTTTGGTTGCCTGATCTGTTTTTACCTCTTTCTTTCCTGAAAAAAGAAACATTTTTAGAGCAACAGCCACAACCACCAACGCAACAACGGCGATAACTATTATCATTAATTTGCCTTTTTTCTTGGGGGCTTCTTCCTGCTTCTGTTCTTCAGCCATAATTAATACCTCCTTAACTTAAAAAATAAATTCGCTTTTTAACGGTCTTGTCATTAAATCATAAACAGCTACTTTCGGGTTTTTATTTTCATATAATATTTTATACACCTGATCCGTTATGGGCATTTCAATATCAAGTTTTTTAGATAGGTTAAAAAAAGACCTTGCGCTATTTACGCCCTCTGCTATCATTTTCATTTTACTCAAAATATCCGTAATATTTTCGCTTTTTGCCAATTTCATACCAACCTGCCTGTTTCTACTTAAATCTCCGGTACAAGTTAGGACAAGATCCCCCATTCCTGCAAGACCCATAAATGTCTCTTTTTTTGCATTCAATTTGATACCTATACGCATCATCTCAGCCAAACCTCTTGTTATCAGACTTGCTCTTGCATTATTGCCAAGACCCATACCGTCACTTAATCCCGTTGCAATAGCCATTACATTTTTCATAGCCGCTGCAATTTCAACACCCGACACATCTTCACTTCTATACACCCTAAAGTATTCACAACTAAATATATTTTGCAAGTTTTTAGTCAAATCTATATTTTTAGATGCTACAACAGTTGCAGTCGGCAGTTTTTGCGCAACCTCTTTTGCAAAATTAGGACCGCTTATAACTGCAAAGCTCTCTTCGCCTATATGCAAAACATCACCGACAATTTGAGAAGGTGTAAAAAAGGTCCCATTCTCCATACCTTTCATAGAACTCATAATAATATGATTTTTATTTACACAGCAAGAAAGTTCTTTAAGCACATTTCGTAAATATACAACCGGAACACTCAGTAAAATTACATCTGCAAAACTACAAGCTTCATCAATACTGTTTACAATTCTCAATTTCTCATTCAATTTTATTGACGGAAGATAAACGCTATTTTCCCCTTTTTCCAAAATATTTAAAAATAACTCTCTGTTTCTTACATACAAAGTCGTATCAACCCCGTTTATGGAAAGCAGATTTGATAGACTGGTGCCCCAGCTTCCGGAGCCTATGACAGAAACCTTATACATTTTTTTCATATATACTCTTTAATCCGAAAAGTGTTAAATGGGGTCTAAAATAATCTACACTCTCTATATATCTATAAAATAATGCACTTTCACCGCCGGTTGCAACAACTTTACAGTTGTAGTTCATCTCTTTTTTAATCTTCTCTATCATTCCCTCAATCATAGAAATATAGCCGAAAAACAGTCCTGACTGTATGCTATTTATGGTTGTCTTACCTATGACATTTCCGGGTTTTTCAATTCTGACATGGGGCAGCTTTGATGTTTTCTCAGATAGTGCATCAGCTGAAATATGAATGCCCGGTGCTATTGCGCCTCCTATATATTCACCTTTTTTGTTTATAACATCAAAAGTAATGGCAGTGCCTGAGTCTATAACTATCAGAGCATCATGAAATTCATCATAAGCTCCCACCGCATTTACTATTCTATCAGCTCCAACCTCTTTAGGATTATTGTATTTTATCGGCATACCTGTCTTAATTCCGGGTCCCACTTCCAATGCTTTTATATTGGCAACTATTTTAATAGCAGCAAGCATCTTGGGTGTAACCTGTGGCACAACGGATGAAACTATCGCCGCATCAAAATCGGTAGGCACGGAATGAAGATTAAAAAGGTTGTATAAATTTACACAATACTCATCTTTTGTATTTTTTAAATTTGTGCTTAGTCTAAATTGGACAAGACGATTTTCTTTAAAAACACCCACAACAATGTTGGAATTACCTATATCAACCGCCAACAACATACATCCACCTACACAAGATTAATTTTTGCTATATTCTTTTTCCCAACTTTAATTACGGTTTGAGTACCCTTTGCAATTTTTATAGAATCATCGGTAATTTTTACAGAATCCATAGAAACGGCATTTGATTTAATCATTCTTTTCGCCTGTGATGAACTCTTTACAAAACCTATCTCTTTTAAAAGATGGCATATCCATATTTCATTATCATCTATTTTAATATCCATAGTCTGTATATCGTCCGGCACCTCTTTTTTCTTAAACATTTCTTCAAAATAAGAAGCTGCCTTTTTTGCTTCATCCCGTGAATGAAACCGCTCGACTATTTCAAAAGCAAGCATCTCTTTAGCTTTTTTGGGGTGCAGAGATTCTTCTTTCACAGATTGCTGAAGCTCATCTATTTCTTTTATAGACCTATCGCTTAAAAGCTCATAATAACGCCACATAAGCTTATCTGAAATTGACATTATTTTACCGTACATCTCGTTAGGTTTATCCATAATCCCGACATAATTTCCAAGCGATTTGCTCATTTTATTTACACCGTCAAGACCTTCAAGAATGGGCATCATTAAAATGCTCTGAGGTCTCTGATTATCTTTTCTTTGAAGCTCGCGACCTACAAGAAGATTAAACTTCTGATCTGTTCCTCCAAGTTCAACATCCGCCTCAAGTGCCACAGAATCATATCCCTGAATTAAAGGATATAAAAATTCATGGATTGAAATGGGTTTATTCGAATGAAACCTTTTGGAAAAATCATCCCTTTCAAGCATTCTTGCAACTGTCATATTTGCAGCAAGTTTAATAAGGTCGGATGATGACAACCGTGAGCACCATTCGGAATTATAAACAACCTTGGTTTTTTCTTTATCTAAAATTTTAAAAATCTGTTTTTTGTATGTCTCTGCATTTTTTTCTATCTCTTCTTTGGATAAAGCCTTTCTCGTTTCGTTTTTTCCCGTTGGATCGCCTATCATTCCCGTAAAATCACCTATTAAAAAATAAACTTGATGACCTAACATTTGGAATTGTTTAAGCTTTTGAATTAAAACCGTATGACCGAGATGCAAATCAGGCGCAGTAGGATCAAACCCGGCTTTAATTTTTAAGGGTTTATTGTTTTTTAAAGATTCTCTCAATTTTTCTTTAAGTTCATCTTCATCTATAATTTCCACACTTCCTCTTTTTATAATGGCAAATTGCCTTAAAACCTCTTTTTCTATATCCATTTTATCCCCTTTCTAACCGCACCTTGAATATCCACAACTTCTACAGACGGCACATCCTTCAACAATCTCAAGCGGTGAGCCACATTCCGGACACTCGTCTGTCGTTATTTTTGGTTCATATTTATTGTTATCTATTTGACTAAAATGCTCCTTTAGTATTTGAGCAATTGCGTCAGGAACAGATTTCACAAGCCTGCCATTATTCCAGATAGGCTGTGCACCGGTTATACTTATTAAAGTATCAATAATATTTTTTACATCGACATTGTTTTGCAGAGCAATTGAGATAAGTCTTCCGATTGCCTCGGAAAGTGCAGAAATATCACCCCCGCTTTTTCCTATATTGGCAAAAACCTCAACCGGTTTTTTATCTACCGTATTTACCGTAACATACAGCGTCCCCCTCGATGTCTTAATCTTATCGGTAAAACCGTGTAAAGATTTGGGACGAGAAAATTCCTTACTTTTTTCATCATCTTTTTTCTCTGAAGTGACAAGAACCTGAACATCTCTTGAGCCGTCTCTATATATCGTAATGCCTTTCAAACCGCTTCTATAGGCATAATCATAAGCATCCTTTACATCCGATACAGTCACGTTGTAAGGCATATTAATTGTTTTTGAAACAGCATTATCAACATATTTTTGGAATGCAGCCTGTATATCAATATGAGCCTTGTAGGACATATCCATAGCCGTAACAAATAGCTCTTTAATATCGTCGGGAATTGAATCTATATCTTTTAGACTACCTCTGTTCTTTATTATTTCTTCCGATAAAGATTTGCTGTACAGCCCCCTGCTTTTTAAAACATTCAGCAGTCTTTCGTATGTGTATGGCAATTTTTTGCCGTCAAGAACCTGCTTGTAGTAAGCAAGGGCAAAAATAGGCTCTATTCCGCTTGACGCATCCGCTATCATTGAAATTGAACCTGTGGGAGCAATGGTCGTTGTTGTGGCATTTCTCATAGGTTTTTTATCCTTTGCATAGACACTATACTCATAATTAGGGAAATTTCCCCTCTTTGTCGCAAGCAGGCTCGACGCTTCTTTTGAAGACTCCTGAATAAATTTCATAACATCCAAAGCAACATCAACAGCTATTTTAGAATCATAAGCAACGCCCAAATCTATAAGCATATCTGCAAATCCCATAACCCCAAGACCTATTTTTCTATTCTTTTTGGTGTTTTCTTCTATCTCTTCTATGGGATATTTATTTAAATCTATAACATTGTCCAAAAAGTGAATTGATTTTTCTACAACGGATTTTAACGATTCATAATCTATTGCCTTGTTTTTTACAAATTTGGCAAGATTTATAGAACCAAGATTGCATGATTCGTAAGGTAAAAGAGGCTGCTCACCGCAAGGATTTGTAGCTTCTATTTTTCCTGCTTTTTCATTTAAAGGGTGCTGTGCATTTATTCTATCAATGAAAACAATTCCGGGTTCTCCGTTTTTGTGAGCATTTTTTGCTATTTCATCCCAAACAAAACTTGCTTTTAGCTTATCTACAACACTTCCGTTTCTTGGGTTTATAATTTCATAATCCTGATTCTTTTCCAATGCCTGCAAAAAAGAGTCCGTAACAGCTATTGAAATATTAAAATTATTTATATCGTTCTCTTTTTCCTTACAATGGATAAAGTCAAGAATATCAGGATGGTCAATTCTTAAAATTCCCATATTTGCGCCTCTTCTTACACCACCCTGTTTTATAGCTTCCGTTGCGCAATCAAAAACCTTCATAAAAGAGATAGGTCCGCTTGAAACCCCCATAGTTGATTTTACAATATCATTTTTAGGCCGTAAGCGTGAAAAAGAGAAACCTGTTCCGCCACCCGATTTGTGTATTAAAGCCGTAGCTTTTACAGCATCAAATATGCTATCCATCGAATCCTTAATAGGCAAAACAAAACAAGCCGACAATTGACCTAAATCCCTTCCGGCATTGACGAGAGTTGGAGTGTTGGGTAAAAATTTCAATGATGACATAATCTCTTTAAATTCTTCTTTTGTATTATCAATCTCATCTTGAGAGGCACCGTAATTTTTATCGGCTGAAGCTATAAAAGTAGCAACCCTATCAATGAGCTCCTGTGGCGTTTCTTTAACTTCTCCGGTCTCATCTTTCTGCAGGTATCTGCTTTTCAAAACCACCAAAGCATTTTCCGAAAGTTTCATATATCCCCCAAATTCATATTATTCATATCAACTAAAAAAGCATCCTTTATGGTGTAAGACATATAGCCGTTATTCATTCCTGCCGTAAAAATAATATTATACACATTCCCTATCTGTAAATCCATTTTTGTATCAAATGAAATAGCCCATATATTTTGAGTTCCGTCACTGAGCATATATTTAGGATATTTATTAAGTATCATATTTTTATCTTTCACCACTGTATGTTTTACAAAAAACAACGGTTCTTCATTTGAATGGCCGTAAGGTTCAAGTTTACTTAATTCGGTTAAGAAATGTCTATTAAAAACATTTAAAGAAACTTCACAATCAACATTATATGTTTTATTTATCTCGTAATCCCCATACTTCTCGCTGACTATATCGTTTATGCGTTCGGAAAAAGTTTCTATAAGTTCATTTTTTATAGATATGCCAACAGCCATTTTGTGACCCCCGAATCGCTCCAGTATATCACCGGTTTCCTTTACCGCCGAAAACAGGTCTATATCGCCTACACTTCTCCCGCTACCTACACTAATTCCATCCATCTTACTTATAATTATTGCGGGTCGTAAATATTTTGAAGATATACTGCTTGCGGCGATACCAACCACACCTCTGTGCCAGCCCTTTCCCGATGCCACTATTACAGATTGTTGTGTTCCTGCAACATTTTTTTCTATTTCAGAGACAACCAACGACTGCAGTTTCCTTCTTTCGTTGTTTATTTCATCAAGCTTTCTCGCTATATTTTCAACCTCATCTTCATCATCTTTAACAAACATATCAACAGCGATTGAGGCATCATAAAGCCTGCCTGCGGCATTTATCCGAGGAGCTATAGAGAAACCTACATTCCTTGAGGTTAAATTGCCGTTTATCTTTGAAACTCTCTTTAGATATTCCAGCCCAACACATGAAGCATCGCTATTTGATAGACCAAATTTTACACAAACTCTATTTTCATCCAATAAAGGAACTATATCTGCAAGTGTACCGAGCGCTACAAGATCTAAGTATTTTTTCAAGTTTGGCTCATTATCACTTTTGAAAAAATTATTTTTTCTTAATCTATTCCTTAAAGCCACAAGAAGGTTGAACGCAACACCAACACCCGACAAATCTTTAAATGGGAATTTTGAACCGCTTCTTTTCGGGTTTATAATTGCATACGCATTTGGCAATTCATCCTGGGGTTCATGATGGTCTGTAATTATTACATCTATACCTACCTCTTTTGCAAACCTAATCTCATCAATATTCGTTATGCCATTATCCACAGTGATTAAAAGCGTTGCACCGTTACTGTGCGCAGACTTTATAGCCGCCAAACTTAAACCGTATCCATCCTCTCTTTTCGGTATGTAAAAATTTGCATGCACGCCTATATCTTGAAAAAATTTAAGCATAATACTTGTAGCCGTAACACCGTCTACATCATAATCGCCAACAATAAAAATTTTTTCACGACTCTTTATGGCTTTGATTAGTCTATCAACGGCTATATCCATATCTTGCAATAGAAAAGGACTGTATAAACTGGATAAGGAGGGATACAGGAAATTTTTTATATCCTTTGAGGTATTGACACCTCTATTTTTTAATATCTTTTTTGTGATTTCATATAAAGTTAAATCTCCTTCGGTAATAATATTATTATCAAAGCATCTTTCCTTTATAAAAACATTTTTTATGTCACCCTTTACACTCTTTAACTCTATACTTTTATTTATTTCCACTACTGAAAAAATCCTGAAGTATTTTTCTATGATCAAAGGCTATATCATCAGGCAA
>JAMOPP010000171.1 GCA_027064405.1 Desulfurellales bacterium | reverse complement strand
CTATTAAAAATAAGGTGTATTCTTCAATATCAATCTTTTTTTCTAAAGCCTCTTTTTTCAATGTGTCCACAGAAATAGCAATATCACCGAGTATGTTACCTTCATATCCGTAAAAACTCAATATATTTGTAGGCTCATTTTTTCCCCTGAATGCTTTATTTAATTCACAAATTCTGTCATCGTCACCAAAAAGCAGATTAAGTTCCAAAGATGCATCTTTTTTCGTATATTCAAATAAAAACTCTATAAATTTATTTATCTTTTCTTTGTCTATAGGTTTTATGTCAACCTCTTCAATTATTGTGGTGTTAATTTTTCCTCCTCCGGATATTCTATTCTATGATGGAATATACCTACCAAAACCTTCACAAAGCTATCCATTATTAAATTTAAATCTTTAAGTGTTAAATCACACTCATCCAACTGCTCGTCCAAAAAGATAGAGTTTGTAATCTCTCTTACAAAATCATTAAGATGAGATACAGTAGGGTTTTCAAGTGTTTTTGATGCAGCTTCAACCTCATCTGCTATCATAATTATACCGGCTTCCTTTGTCTGAGGCTTTGGTCCTTTATATCTAAAATCTTCCTCTTTCGGATTTTGACCGTTTTCTTTAGCCTTATTATAAAAATATTTTATAAGAGTTGTCCCGTGATGCTGCTTGATAATATCTGTAATATACGACCCAAGTCTATGTTTTTTTGCAATTTCAACACCGTATTTTACATGGTTTAATATAATAAGCGCACTTATTGAGGGCTTAAGTCTATCGTGAGGATTTATGCCGTCTGACTGATTTTCTATAAAATACATAGGTTTTTGAATTTTGCCTATATCGTGATAATATGAGCCCACTTTTGCAATAGTAGCATTTGCACCTATTGCACTCGCGGCAGCTTCAGATAGAGAAGAGACAACTATACTATGGTGATATGTGCCCGGAGCTTTTATAGCCAACTCTTTCAATAGGGTGTTGTTAAGGTTTCCAAGCTCAAGCAGTTTAATATCCGTTGTTATATTAAAAACATACTCAAAAACTGGCAGTAGTCCGCTTACCGCTATATAAGACATAATTCCGCCCAATACACCAAAGAATAGATCAAATAATACAACCGATTGACTCAATTCGGTTCCGCTAAACATATAAAATACAAATATCATTATTGTGTTGGATAAGGATACTGCAAGACCTGCTTTTATTAAACCCGTTCTTGTTTTCTCAGTTAAAGTAAAAAATGCACCTATTACGCTACCAATCAAAACATATATTATTACATAAACACTCATACTTGAATCAACTATGAGCCAGGATGTAATAGATATAAGGACAGATACAAAAAAAGCTATTTCAAAATCAACTATAACTGCAGATAAAATAGATGCAAAGGCGAAGGGTGTACCGAAAATAATCGCCATTTTGGAAACATCGGGAGATGAATAGTTCATTAATACGGAAATATACGAAAATACTCTTAAAATCAGCATCTGCAAGATTATTATAGTTGCAGATATTGCAATCATTGTATTTTTTTTCATAGCAAGATTATTACTTTTTTTCTTCATAATTGTGTAGGATTTATACATTGCAATAGATATAATTATAAAAGATATGATTTTTGATAAGAATTTTAATACTAAGTTTTGTTTCTGTTTTGTTGAATTTAAGGCATTCAACTTTAAATAATCTGTTTTTGTTATAATATCTCCACTTCTTAAAATTATTTCACCCTTTGATATCTTAAAAAACACATGACCTATTTTTTTGATTTCTTCATCTATAGCTTTTTGTGTAGCAAGATTGTTGAAGGTTATGTTGGGACCCATAAGTTCTGAGATAAAATCCCATACGGTGCTTCTTAAAACATTGTCACTAACTGCATCTTTTAACGCATTATAAGCTATAATTTTAGCCCTTGATAAATCTATAACATCATTTTTATTGAGTGCAATCTCGTGTTTGGGATTTTTTATATTTCTAATTATTATTCTGGGCGTATTAAACTTATACAGAAGTTTTATTGAAGAAATTACATAATAATCTTTTACACTACTCAAAGCTATTTTTGCATATTGAATTATATCCTGCTTATCATATCTGAGAAGTCTTTTGTATATGGAGCTATTTGGCTTTGTTTTAAGTATCTTAAAGAAATTAGTCATAGATTCCGTCGGATTATTTTTATTTATACTGTTCATTGCCGTTTCTATATTTGCAATCACGATATCCACATAATCCGGATTATAATCAAAAATCGGCGGGGTGTTATTTTTAATCTCTTTTATTTTATTTTTAGTGGCATCTTTATCTTCAACAAGGACAGATACATCCGATCTGATGGTTTTAGGCGCAACATCTCCGATATTTAAATCATAAAAACTCTTATACGATTTAGGTAAAAGCAAAAGCGAGGCAAGAGCAAAAAATATAACAGCTATTACATATCTATTATCAAAAAAATTGAATATATTTTGTATAAGAGTAGCGAAAAAAAGTTTAACTTTCTTCATTTATTCCCATTCTATGGTTGATGGAGGTTTTGATGATATATCATACACAACCCTATTTATGCCTTCAACTTCATTTATTATCCTATTTGATATTTTATTTAAAACATCGTAGGGCATTTTAGACCAATCGGCAGTCATACCGTCCACACTCTCCACAACTCTCACTGCAACAACATTATTGTAGGTTCTTTTATCTCCCATAACACCCACACTGTTTACAGGAAGCAACACCGCAAATGCTTGCCAAACTTTATTATACAAATCTGCCTTTTTAATCTCTTCCTGCACCACAAAGTCAGCATTACGCAAAATTTCAAGTTTTTCTTCCGTAACTTCCGATATAATTCTTATTGCTAAGCCTGGTCCTGGAAACGGATGTCTATTTATATAGCTTTCGTCAATACCCAATTTTTCACCAAGTTTTCTTACCTCGTCTTTAAAAAGCTCACGCAGGGGCTCTATAAGCTGAAAACCAAGTTCTTTCGGCAAACCACCGACATTGTGATGACTTTTAATAACGGCAGAGGGTCCGTTTACCGAAACACTCTCTATTACATCAGGGTAGAGTGTGCCTTGAGCTAAAAATTCGGCTTCCTTAAATTTTGAGGCTACATCTTTAAATACATCTATAAATGTATGACCTATAATTTTTCTTTTTTGTTCAGGGTCTGTTATACCTTTAAGCCTATCCAAAAATAGTTTACTCGCATCAACGAAATTAACGTCTATACCCATTTTTTTAAAAGAATTTAGCACAAATTCAACTTCATTCTTCCTTAAAAGACCATTATTGACAAAAACGGGAATAAGCTGATTTTTTATGGCTTTATGCATCAATACGGCAACAACGCTCGAATCCACGCCTCCGGATATTGCGCATATAACCTTTTTATCTTTAACCTTCTTCTTTATTTCTTCGATTGAATTTGTTAAAAAGTTTTTCATATTCCAATCAGGCTTAATCCTACAGACATTTTTTATAAAATTCTCAAATATCCTTTTACCGTTTTTTGTATGGAAAACCTCAGGGTGAAACTGCAAAGCCCATATTTTTTTATCCAAGTTTCTTATCGCAGCGTAAGGAGAATTATCCGTATATGCAACAACCTCAAATCCATTCGGTATCTTTTCAATCCTATCACCGTGACTCATCCATACGGAACTCTTGTCAAAATTTTTATCTACCAAAATATCGTCAGTTTTTAAATTCAAGGCTGCATAACCGTATTCCTTTTTATCGCTTTTTAGTATTTTACCATTAAAAAAATGAGATATTACCTGCATACCGTAACATATCCCCAAAATAGGAACACCCATTGAAAAAATATTTTCATTCGGCAACGGTGCATTTTTATCATATATACTTGCAGGAGAGCCTGAGAGTATTATTCCTGCAACATCTTTTTTGTCAATTTCTGCGTTATACGGAACTATCTTGGCATAAACTCCGGATTCCCTAACCCTTCTTGCTATAAGCTGAGTATACTGCGAACCGAAATCAAAAATTATTATTTTATTCACAACTACTCTCCCCCTATTACACAATCTGCAATTGCAATATCCGGAGAACCAAAACTACCTGAAAAATACATATTATCCGAAATACCTATAATCTTTGTCATAATATCAAAAAAATTTCCTGCAAAGGTAGCTGACTTAAAGTAGGACAAAAATTCTCCGTTATGTATAAAAAATCCGCTTACGCCCAACGAAAAATCACCGCTTATATTGTTTGCCATATGAAGACCCATAATTTCCGATATATATAAACCGTCTATCTGACTAATGAGAGATTCCTTCTTTGTCTTTTTGCTTGGTTTTATGTGAAAATTAAATGCGCCGACCTTCGGGGATGATGCATACCCCGCTCTTTTGGCATTTGCACTATTTTTCATATTAAGCATCTTGGATGTGTATGTGTTGTGCAGAAAACTCTTTAAAACACCATTTTTAACTACAACCGTATTATTTCTTCTCTGTCCTTCCGCATCAAACAAAACAGAGTTGGGGCGATTTTTTAAAGATACGGAATCCTCTATTGTAATCTCGCTGCTAAAAATTTTATCGTTCATTTTATCTTTCAAATAGGTAGTGTTATTGATAACGGAATACCCGTCAAAAATAGGAAAAAAGTGTGCAAGAATTTGGGTAAACACATCCGATGATAAAATAATACTGTATTTTTTTGTGGAAATACTTTGAGGGTGGAGTTTATTCAACGCTCTGCTTGATGCTTCCTGCGCAATATACTCAAAGTCAATTGCCTCAAAATTATCCGCATCCAAACTGTACCACCCCATATCGGCGGTTTTATCCTGTGCTAAAACACTGACAGAAGAAGAAACATAAGTTTTTGAATCTTTGATGTTCATACCGTAACTGTTGGCTATTTCAAACTTCTGCTCTGAAAAAGCGATAGAAGCACCCTTAACATCAACTATCTTTTTATCAAAATTCTTGGCTACATCGTCCATTAAATAAATCTTATTTTTAATTTTATTATCTTTTACAGATATCCCTCTGCTTCTGGCATAACGCTCTCTATTCTTATTTAAAATATCGCAGTCAAGTTTTTTTGAAAGCTCTATTGAGAGCAGAATATCATCTGTTATTTTATCTATATTATTTTTATAGTTGTCATCTAAACTCATATAAGCAAAAGCCTCTTTTGAATTTTTAACAACTCTTATACCACAGCCCTTATCTATTGATAAACTTTTAGAAAACTCCTTTGAGTTTTTTAATTCAAACTCCTTGCTCTTTGTTGATTCTATATAAACCTCAACGATATCAAATTTATTTTCGAGATTTGAAACTATTTTTTCTGCAATCATTAAATGACCTCCCACGGTTTTGGCAAAAATATCTTTTTATAAAGGTTCAATGCGAATCTATCAGTCATACCCGATATATAATCAGCGACAATCTCTTCTTTATCATCTGAGAACTTTTTCTTTATCAATTCTTGATGCTCCATAAAATAATCAAACAACTCACTTAAAATTTTTGATGATTTTTCCACTTCTTTGTGAATACCTTCAAAATAATAGACCCTTTCAAATAGAAAATCCCTCAATTCATTTAAAGATTCAAGTATATTTTTTTCCATTGATACCATTCTGTAATTATTTTCCATAGTGCTAAATACAACACTTTTAACCATTGTAGCTATCCTTTTCGCATGGGTAGTGCCAAGCTCATCCGATATTCTTTTCGGTATATCACAATTTTTTATAATTCCCGCCCTTACGGCATCATCTATGTCATGATTCACATACGCTATTATATCCGCGATTCTTACAACTTGACCCTCAAGTGTTGTGGAAAGTTTGGATGTATCTTTGGGGATTATCTCTCCTCTTCCCTTTGAATGTTTAAGTATGCCGTCCCTTACCTGATTGGTTAAGTTAAGTCCTTTTCCGTCTTTCTCAATAATATCAACAACTCTCAAACTCTGAACCCAATGCTTAAATCCCTTTTTTAATTTTGAATTTAATACAGCCTCACCGGCATGCCCAAAGGGTGTATGTCCCAAATCATGGCCAAGCGATATGGCTTCCGTCAATGTTTCATTTAAAAATAGAGCCTTTGCTATTGTTCTTGCAACTTGAGAAACCTCTAAGGTATGCGTCATTCTTGTTCTGTAATGGTCGTCTGACGGGGAAAAAAACACCTGAGTTTTATGTTTTAATCTTCTGAAGGATTTGCAGTGTATAATTCTGTCCCTATCACGCATAAACTCCGTTCTTATGGTATCTTTTTCTATTTTTATTTTCCTTGTGGCGTTTTGTGACAAGAAAGCATATTGAGACATATAAGATGCTTCTGCTTTTTCTATTTTTTCCCTTAGCAGCATAAATCAAGTTCTTTTAAAAATTTTAAAAGTGCAATTTGTCCGAGTTCGTCTTCCGATATGAATTCCGCTTTTTTGTTTATGTAGAGTTTTGAATTGGCAAGAAGTGACAATATTAAAGCATCTTCAATTGATACATAAAAGGATTTTATCTTTTCAGTATCACCAATATATATGGCTGCTTTATCGTTACAGCCGTCCTCTATAACAAGAGAATCTATGTAAAGACTTGAACTGTTTATAAGTTTTACCAAGAGCTCATAAATAGTGTCCTTTGGCGCATACGCATTCGTTAAAAGTAAGGCTATAATTCTTGCTTTTGAGTAGTTTACGGGAAAGCCGTACATATCACCGTTTATATCTTCACAGTAAACAAAACCACTCTCTTCTTTAAACTCCACATCTTTAATTTTCATCTCTATCATAATGCTTCACCTACAAGCGAATGTTTAAGCGATTTTGTAATTTTCACATCCACTTCATCGCCTACCTTTATACTATCCTTAAAATTGAAATTGACAACCGTATTTTGTCTATTTCTACCGCTTAATCCGTCTTTTCTTTTAGATATTCCCTCAACAAGCACCCTAAAAACACGCCCCAATGCGCTTTGATTTTTTCTTTGCGTGGTTTCTGCCTGCAGTTTCTGTAGAATATTCAACCTTTCAAGCTTAATTTTTTCATCAACCTGATTCTCCATATCCTTAGCCTTCGTAAGAGGCCTTTTTGAATATTTAAAAGAAAATGATGTGTCGTATTCTACATTTTTTACAACTTCAAGGGTCTCTTTAAAATCTTCATCTGTCTCATTAGGAAATCCAACTATGATATCAGTCGTAATGGAGCCGTTTTTTACCACATCTTTATATTTATAAACCTTTTCAAGATACTCTTCTTTTGTATATCCCCTTCTCATTAATTTAAGAATTTTGTCAGAGCCGGACTGCAGAGGCAGATGAATATGCTCGCATAATTTATCTAAGTCTTTGATAGCATAAATTAATTCTTCGGAAAAATCCTTAGGGTGCGAGGTCATAAATCTAATTCTTTTTAAACCATCAACTTTATTTACATCATAAAGCAAATCAATAAATCCGTAGT
>JAMOPP010000170.1 GCA_027064405.1 Desulfurellales bacterium | reverse complement strand
AAGTTGGTGAGAATGCAGCTCATCCTATGGAAGAAAAACATTATATAGAATGGATTGAACTAACGGTTGACTCTGCAGTGTATAAAAAGTTCCTAAAACCGGGCGATGCGCCTGAAGCTGTCTTTGAAGTTGCCGAAGGCAAAGAGGTTTCAGCGAGAGAGTACTGCAATCTCCACGGATTATGGAAAGGATAAAGGGGGTATTCTACAATGGCTGTACAAAAACTTAAAGAAGATGTCTATTCAGTAGGGGCTATCCATTGGGATAGACCCGTTTTTGATGAACTTGTAGAATTGCCAAAGGGCACAAGTTATAATTCATACATAATTAAAGGAAGTGAAAAAACGGCTCTTCTTGACACAGTAGATCCTGAAAAAACATATGAACTTATGAGAAACCTTGATACACTTGGCATTGAAAAACTTGATTATATTGTAGCTCATCACGCAGAGCAAGACCATTCCGGCTCAATTCCGGATGTTCTAAAAAGGTATCCTGAAGCAAAAGTTGTGACAAATGCGAAATGCAAAGGGTTTCTTCTGGATATGATTGATGTGAAAGAGGACGATTTTATAGTGGTTAAAGATGGTGATACATTGGATTTAGGCAATAAACATTTAAAATTCATCTTTACACCGTGGGTGCATTGGCCTGAAACTATGATAAGCCACCTTGAAGAAGATAAAATTATTTTTACATGCGATTTTTTCGGCTCTCATCTTGCAACAAGTAGATTATTCGGGCCTAAAGACGAAATGCTTATTTATGAAGGTGCAAAACATTACTACGCAGAGATAATGATGCCTTTTAGAAATCACATAAAAAAACATATAGCAAAAATCGAAAGTCTTGATTTTGATATGATTTGTCCGAGTCACGGCTGTGCTTACAAGAACCCTACATTCATCATAGATGTTTATAAAGATTGGGTTTCTGATCGTATGGAC
This sequence comes from Desulfurellales bacterium, assembly GCA_027064405.1. Taxonomy (GTDB): domain Bacteria; phylum Campylobacterota_A; class Desulfurellia; order Desulfurellales; family Hippeaceae; genus JAMOPP01. The sequence goes on along the minus strand of JAMOPP010000170.1, from coordinate 6,534 downwards.
AATGAAGTATTGATTCCATATATCTCAATGCACGGAAGCACAAAAAAAGCCGTTGAATATCTCGGAGATACCTTAATGGAATATGGCATAGATGTTAAATTGTTTAATATATCAGAGGTGCCTGTAGGAGAAATTGCTATGGCACTCGTTAATGATGCTACCATTGTTTTTGGAACGCCATTTGTGCTTGCAGGTGCACATCCGTCCATTGCATCTTTGGCTTACCTTGCAAACGCATTGAGACCTAAGGCTAAATTTGCATCCATTGTTGCGTCTTATGAATGGGGAGGAAAGGCTGTTGATCACATTACAGGTATGCTCGGAAATCTTAAAGTGGATATCATTGACCCTGTTTTGATTAAGGGAGAGCCAAAAGAATCCGACTACAAAGCCTTAGATAAATTAGCACAGACGATATATGAAAAGCATAAAAGTTTAGGTTTAGTGGAATAAACTGTTCAAAAGGGGTCGTGTTCAAAAGGGGTCGTGTCTTAACATTTTACATTGGATGAGATTTTTTTCTATCCAAGCAAGATTTTTAAAAATAGTTTCAACATTGCTCTCCAAATTGCATTGCTCACAATGTCATTTAATTTCTTTATTTGCTCACAATACAATTTGAAGAGAAGAAACGATGCCAAATGTCAAATGTTAAGATACGACCCCTTTACGAGTTCAATATGAAAAAATCCAAGAGGATAAAAAAAGATGAAAAGGTGCTAAAAAATTTTATCTCAATATACTGCAGAGAAAATCACCTTAAACAAGGGATTGAGGTTTACAAGAACGGATACTGTAAAGAGTGTTACGGGCTTTTGCAATATGCCCTTAAAAAAAATGAAAACTGCCCGTTTGACCCGAAACCTCAGTGCAAACATTGCAAAGTTCACTGTTATTCTAAAGAAATGAGGCAGAAAATACGCAAAGTTATGAAATTTAGCGGTATATACCTAATTAAACACGGAAGAATAGACCTGATTTTGCATTATTTTCTATAAAACAGAGGGAGAAAAGCCTTGAAAATGGTTGGAGCGCATATGAGTATTGCAGGTGGTGTTGAAAATGCACCGATAAGAGCACATAAAATAGGGGCAAAAGCATTTGCTATGTTCACAAGAAATCAAAGACAATGGCAATCCAAACCTCTAACTGAAAAAAATATAAAAATGTTTAAGGAAAACTGCAAAACTTATAATTACAATCCAAAATATATACTCCCGCATGCAAGTTATTTAATCAATTTAGGCTCGCCATCAATTGAAACCTTTACAAAATCAAAAAAAGCCTTTACGGAAGAAATGAAAAGATGCAGTCTGCTCGGTTTAAAATATTTAAATGTTCATCCTGGTGCTCACTTAAATAAAACAGGTGAAAACGATTGTTTAAATCAAATTGCAGATGCTGTAAATGAGACACTTGAAATAGTGAAAGGTGTAACGATTGTATGTGAAAATACGGCGGGTGAAGGCACAAATGTAGGATACAGATTTGAACATCTTGCAAAAATTATTGAAATGACAGATGATAAGAAAAGGATAGGCGTATGCATAGACACTTGTCATATGTTTGCAGCAGGATACGATATTAGAAGCAGAGAGGCATACGAAAAAACATTCGATGAATTTGATAAGGTTATAGGCTTCAATTTTTTAAAGGGTATGCATCTTAACGATGCAAAATCGCAGTTTGCAAGCAGAGTTGACAGACATAACAGTATTGGTATGGGTAATATTGGTATAGATGCGTTTAGGTTCATAATGAATGACAAAAGAATAGATGATATACCTATGATATTAGAAACAACAAACCCCGATTTGTGGCAAAAAGAGATTGAAATGCTTTATGGATTTATAGAAAAGCATCAAGTTTAATTATTTTTAAACAATACATACAAAGGAAGTTTTATGTCTTTTATTTTCGATAAACTTAAAGATTTTATACTATTTTATGTTATTGGTTTTAAATCTATGAAAGTTGGAAAATCTCTCTGGAAAATAATTTTAATAAAACTCTTTATAATCTTCGTTATTTTAAAACTTCTTTTTTTTAAGAATTTTTTAAATACAAAATTTCATAACGATAAAGAGCGAGCAAATTATGTATATCAACAAATTTCACATGTAAAATGATTTTTAGATAAGGAGGATTTATGACCGGAATTGATTTATCGGTAGTGGATTGGTCAAGAGCTCAATTTGCTCTTACAGCTATGTATCATTGGATTTTCGTACCTCTTACGCTCGGACTCTCCGTGCTTTGTGCATTTTTTGAGTCCATTTATGTTAAGACGGGCAAGGAGGAGTGGAAAAAAATTGCAAAGTTTTGGATGACGCTATTTGGTATTAACTTTGCGATAGGACTGGCGACCGGAATAATTTTAGAGTTTGAGTTTGGTACAAACTGGTCAAATTATTCATGGATGGTAGGCGACCTTTTTGGAGCACCATTGGCTATTGAAGGTTTATTAGCATTTTTCCTTGAATCAACCTTTTTTGCCGTTATGTTTTTCGGGTGGAATAGGGTTTCCAAAAAATTCCATCTAATGTCAACATGGATGGTGGCACTCGGCTCAAACTTATCAGCTTTATGGATACTTGTGGCAAATGCATGGATGCAACATCCTGTGGCTATGCAATTTAATCCGGATAGAGCTCGGTTTGAGTTAAAAAGTTTTTGGGATATGGCGTTGTCTCCTGTTGCAATATCAAAATTTGTACACACAACAAGCTCAGGATTCTTATTGGCTTCGCTCTTTGTCGTAACGGTTTCTTCATGGTATCTTTTAAAGAAAAGACATATTAAAATGGCAAAAAGGTCCATTATAATAGCATCTGTATTTGGGCTTCTCGCCTCAGGTTTTGTTGTGATGACAGGTGATGAGTCAGCATTTCAAGACGCCCGTTTTCAGCCTGTAAAACTCGCTGCTTTGGCAGGACTTTATAAGGGAGAGAAGAAAGCCGGTGATGTTGTCTTGGGAGTTATGAACCCGTCTAAAAAAATTGGTGATAACAAAAATGCATTTTATCTATCCATAAAAGTTCCATGGATGCTGTCACTTTTGGCAAACAGAAAATTGGACAGTTTTGTTCCCGGGATAGATGATTTTGTTTACGGAAACAAACAAGAAAACATTATGAGCGCAACTGATAAAATCAAAATGGGCAAACTTGCAATCAATGCCCTTGCATCGTATAAAGATGCGAAAGAAAAAAACGACAAAGAAAAAGCAAGTGCCGCCCTTTCAACCTTTAATAAATACGAGCAATACATAGGTTACGGATATCTAAAAAATCCCACAGATATAGTGCCCCCTGTAGCAATATCCTTTTATTCATTTCATATTATGGTTGCGCTCGGAACACTTTTCCCTATACTGTTTTTAATTTTCCTGTTTTATACAATGAAAGGCAGTATAGTTGAACAGAAATATGTATTAATGCTGGGTTTAATAGGTGTTTTTTTGGGGTGGATTGCACAAGAAGCAGGATGGGTTCTTGCGGAGGTAGGAAGACAACCATGGACTATTAACGGTCTTTTGCCTGTAAATGTTGCCGTGACAAACTTATCATCAGGGTATATCAAAACAACATTTTTCACCTTCCTTATTCTGTTCACACTCCTATTAATTGCCGAAATCAAAATTATGTTAAAACAGATAAAAATAGGGCCGGAGGTGGATTAATATGATAGGCAGTTTAGATACAGCTGTTTTACAGCAAATGTGGTGGATTCTAATTAGTGTTATCGGTTCTCTTTTTCTGTTTTTAAATTTTGTTCAAGGTGGACAAACTCTACTTTGGCAGGTAGCAAAATCAGAAGAAGAAAAAACCTTAATCATTAACTCTCTCGGCACAAAATGGGAATTGACATTTACAACACTCGTAATGTTCGGTGGAGCACTTTTTGCGTCCTTCCCTAAGTTTTATTCGGTAAGTTTCGGTGGAGGTTATCTGGTATGGATGGGCATATTATTTAGCTTCATAATACAGGCTGTAAGTTATGAGTATAGAAAAAAACCCAACAACTTCCTCGGTGCAAAAACATATGAACTGTTTTTATTTATAAACGGCTCTATTGGCATTTTACTCATTGGAGCTGCCGTAGGTACTTTTTTTACAGGTTCTAACTTTACCCTGAACGAATACAATCAAGTTACATGGACAAACCCCTTAAGGGGATTGGAAGCTGCATTTTCTCTTTTTAACCTATCATTAGGATTATTTCTCGTATTTAATGCAAGAACTCTCGGCTCTATGTATCTCTTAAACAATATAGATTTTACAAAAACACCCGAGCTTGAGCAACGATTAAGAAAATGCACGCTTAGAAATTTTATAGTATCCTTAATTTTCCTTCTCTATATTGTCGGATATTTTGTCTTTGCAAACGGATTTGATGTAAACTCAGCCGGTCTTGTAACGCTTGTGAAAGGCAAATATCTATCAAATATTCTATCTATGCCCGTGGCACTAATCTCTCTTCTTGTTGGACTTCTACTTGTTGTGTGGGGTGTATTTTCAACAAGCATAAAAAATAGCTTTAAAGGAATTTGGTTTGGTGGATTAGGAACCGTCTTGATTGGATTAACCGTATTTTTCATAGCAGGATTTCACAATACGGCATTTTATCCTTCAAAAGTTGATTTACAGTCAAGCCTGACAATCTATAATGCATCATCAAGCCACATAACCCTAACAGCTATGCTTTATGTTGCGCTTTTCATTCCTGTGGTTTTGGGATATATTTCTATTGTATGGAAAAAAATGAATGCTAAAAAATTAACCCTTGAAGAAATTTCTTCAAACGATGAATCTTATTAAAAAAGGAGAGTGTTATGAATCTTTTGCTAATGACGGCTTGGGTACTTTTAATATATTTATCCTATAAAGGCGCTGTCTATATGCTTGACAAATCCGATTTACTTTAACAGTGAATATTATTGGGCAATTATTGGGATTTGATATCCTGATAATTGCCTTCTCCTACCTGTTGGGGTCGCAAAACGCAAAAGGGGTCGTGTCTTAACATTTTACATTAGGCAGGCTTTTTCCCATTCTGATAGGATTTTTAAAAATAATTTCAGCATATCTCTTCAAATTGCATTGTTCACAATGTCATTTAATTTCTTTATTTACTCACAATACAATTTCAAGGGAAGAAACGATGTCAAAAGTCAAATGTTAACAGCCTGTTAAAAAACCCTCTTTTCCCATTGTCAAACTTCACTTCTTTTCCCTATGTTTTTAAGTTGTTACACAATTATGCAATATAATGCCACCGTATTTTTTTAACAGATTTTTGAATATTTTTATTATTAAATCTGTTAAGATTAAAAAAGATTTGATTGAGTTTGATTTAGAATGTTTCATCCTGAATCTTCTTCTTCAAATCAAATTCTTTTATTTGGAGGTTGAAAGTGAGCAAGAAACGCAAGGCGTTTTCATCTGCATTTAAAACAAAGGTTGTCTTAGAGGTTTTAGAAGGCAATGCTACTATTAACGAGATAGCATCAAAATACAATATACTGACAAAGAGTGTCCATCAGTGAAAAAGCAGTTTTTTCAAGAATTGTCTTGACAAGAAGGACTCTTTATTTAAGAATGAGCGGGCAGGAAGCTAAAGAGATATTAAGAGAAAAAGGGTTGATATAAGTGATATAAGTATGATAATATGTCATACTAAAAAGTAAGGAGGTGTAATATGTCTACAAGAAAAATAGCTATAACCGTAGATGAATCTTTGCTTAAAAAAGCCGACAACCTTGTGAAATCCAAACGATTTATAAATAGAAGCAGACTTATGCAAGAAGCATTAAGAGATAAATTAAAAGAAATAGAGAAAGAACAGTTTATAAAAGAATGCGAAAAATTTGACCCGGAATTTGAGAAAAAACTTGCGGAAGAAGGATTTAGCGTAGGGATAGCCGAATGGACAGAATACTAAGAGGAGATATAAGGTGGGCTGATTTAAATCCGACAATAGGCAGTGAACAAGGAGGCTTTAGACCTGTATTAATTATAAGCAACGATGTATTTAACGAAAAATCTGGCACGGTTATAGCAATGGCTATAACAAGCAAATTTCAACGTGTAAAATACCCATTTACTCTTGAGTTAACCGAAACACTTATACCAAAAAAGTCTTGGGTTAAGATAAGCCAAATTAGAACCTTGTCGGTTGAAAGAATAGGGGAAAAATTATCCAAAATTTCCGAAAATGAGTTAGAATTGGCAATAAATGGCTTGAATCATATAATAAGCGGTATCTGATTGAGCAAAAGGGGTCGTGTCTTAACATTTTACATTGGATGGCTTTTTCCTATTCTGATAGGATTTTTAAAAATAGTTTACATATAATCTTTCCACCTTTCGAGGTGGCACCCCTAAAGGTGGAAGAACGGCATATTTCTTCAAATTGCGTTATCCACAATGTCATTTAATTTCTTTATTTACTCGCAATACAATTTCAAGGGAAGAAACGATGTCAAAAGTCAAATGTTGGCCCGTAACATTCCTGATAATTGCCTTCTCCTAC
>JAMOPP010000169.1 GCA_027064405.1 Desulfurellales bacterium | reverse complement strand
AGGTTATATCACAAGCTTGGAATAAGTTATGTAAAAAGATAAGTTTTGCCAAAAGCTGGATAGAAAAATTTTTAAAAGGCACCAAGTATTATATGGAATTATGCGGATAACTATAATTGCCTAACTGTTCAAGTGCGTAAGTCCTGTAAATGAATGAAGGTTAAAGGGGATAATATGAAAAATCAAAGACGGTCAAATCAAGCGCGCAGCATTCTAATTATCTCTGCTTTGGACTTCTGGTCTATGGGCAAAGGCAAAGGCGGCCCTGCTCTTTACCGTACCCTTACTGGCTACGCCGAACGAGGTTTAAGGATATGATGGCTAAAAAAAGAGTATTGATGTTATCTACGCTTGAAATTCAACCATTAGTCCCAGTACGCGGAACGCCTGTGGTTGCTTATACAGTTCAGGCATATTTAGAACATGGATGGGAGATACACTTTTTGATATCTTTTAAACCTAAGCCGGATGCAGGAATAGCAAAACGTTTGAAAATTTCATGGTTTTCTATACCCTTGCTGAGCAAGTTGAACAACCTTCCCAAGATAGGTTTTTTTACACGGATTATTTGGTGGATAATAACCCAAGTTATGTTTTTCGTGAAGGGAGTGCGAATTTTAAAAAATTGCAAAATAGATCTTATCTATTCATGGGATGTAAATGCAGCTTCAGGAGCTAAAATTCTTGCTAAAATGTTTAGAAAACCTTGGATAGCTCGCTGTCTAGGAACTTCGCTACAAACCCACAAGCTAGACAAATTGTTTTATAGGGTTCGCAACTGGAACCAAATCTTTGCATACAAACTTTTTTCTGACTTCATCATTATGACTAATGATGGAACTCAAGGGAATAAAGTTCTCCAGAAACTTGGAGTAGAAATGAGTAAGGTTTTGTTTTGGATGAATGGTGTGGATTGGAATGCTTTTTATTGCTTGCCTCAATCCACGCAGGCAAAAAAATCTCTTGGTATCAATAATCGACCAGTGCTCCTCTGTGTCAGCCGATTGGTGAAATGGAAGCGAGTGGATAGAAGCATCAGCGCACTTCCTGTTGTAGCCAACTCATACCCTAATGTACTTCTTTTAATTGTAGGAGATGGTCCAGAACGAGAGCAGCTGGAGCAATTGGCTAAAGATCTTGGTGTCCAGGACAATGTGCGTTTTGAAGGAGCCGTTCCTCATTCTGAAATTCCCAAATATCTGGCAGCAGCTGATATTTTCTTATCGTTTTACGATTGGTCCAATGTTGGCAACCCTCTCCTGGAGGCCATGATGGCGGGCAAATGTATTATCACTCTTAATAACGGCGACACCGGGAAATTTGTCAAAAACTGGGAGAACGGTGTTCTGTTAGACTACAAGGATCTACCCAAGCTACCTGAGGTAATCAAAAGACTCCTTATAGATGAGAAACTCAGGGAAGGGCTAGGAGCCAAGGCCCGCAAGTTCGCTGAGAAAAACTTCTGGAGTTGGGAAGAGCGGTTAGACGCTGAAATTAAAGAAGTTAAAAAACTGTTGAGGCAATGAGAAGATTTCAAAGATTTCTGGTTTACTTATCTATCTTCTTAGGCACGATAGGAGTAGTTTTTATGGCATTTCCTGTAGGGCCGATCCATATATTTCCTTATCGTGTTCTTCTCCCTCTTATATGGTTATTTTTTTTAGGTGAAGTTGTTTTAAGAAGTGGTAAAATAACGATTACTTATGTTAAAGGAGTGAGAGCATACTTACAATTTCTTTTGATTTGGTTGTCGTATGCTTTTTTTACAATCGTGTGGGCCTTAGATAAAATAGCCGCTATAAGAGAGATTATATTTTTATTTATGGGAGTCTCTATTATATTTTTTGTGGTTTACTTTTTGAGTGACGAAGCAGGCTTGTGGAATCTATATAAGCTGTGGATACTTCTGTTAATAATTCTTTTGCCAGTTGCATTATGGGAAATTTCTACCGGGAATCATCTAAGAGTATCTGGTCTTTACGAATATCAACCAAGAAAGGCGCTGGATATATACGCTAAATTTATGCCAAGCACAGTGTTTCGTAATCCCAACGATTTTGCGACATTTTTGGCTTTGAGTGTCCCGTTTGTCTTTACATGGATGCGGTACGCGAGAACGGCCATCATGCGAATAGCAGCTTTGGGTGTGTTGTTGATTACCTTGTACGTGCTTTTAATGACATACTCACGGGTGAACTATATAGCAGTTCTCTTGGAATTTGCTTTTTTCTTATTAATAATTCTGCGGCTAAAAGGCAAAATAAGATTTGCGGTTTCTCTTGGTTTTTTGGGACTATTCTTTGTTGCTGTAAAGCCAGGGATAATTGATAGAGTCTTGGGTTTGTTCGTAGAACAAATGACTTCTTTTACAACCCCTTATTCCCTTTACTCTGGTTCTGTGTTTGTAAGAATAAATCTTATCAGAAACTCACTTATTTTTCTTTTGAGGACTTTTGGCTTTGGAGTAGGGGCCGGCAATGCGGAATATTGGATGGAACATTTTAGCGTTTACGATACTCGAGGGATATTAAATGTACATAATTGGTGGAGTGAGATTATGGTGAATTTTGGACTTTTGATTTTTGTTGGATATATTCTTTTCTATATAGGTTTGGTTCGAAATATTTATCGAACATACAGGTTGAGTTGTAGCGATTTACATGACCGGATTATTTGTGAAACCTTACTGCTTTCTCTGATCGGTTTTTTTGTGGCAAGCATAGGCTCCAGTTCTATTATGACGCTTAGGCCGCAGTGGTTTTTGTTTGCTTTTGCACTGGCGTTTTTGAATTACAGCAGAAATAAAGCATTGGTAGGGAGTTTGAAGTGAGGGTTTTAGTTCTTTCCCACATGTATCCTTCTACGTTTAACGAAGTTTCTGGTATTTTTGTCCACGAGCAAGTGAAGGCGCTGGTTGAAAAAGGTATAGAGGTGCAAGTAGTTTCTCCCGTGCCGTGGGCTCCGTTTCCTATTAACCGAATGAATCAAAAGTGGAAGGCTTACAGTGAAATACCTGCACAATCTATGTGGGATGGAATTAAGGTATGGTATCCACGCTATCTTACCTTCCCCAAAGGTTGGTTCTTCGCCTCCTCGGGGCAGCAGATGTACCACGGGATCAAAGATGTTGTTGCGAAAATCTATCAGGAGTTCTCGTTCGATTTGATTCATGCACATGTTGCCTTGCCCGATGGGTATGCAGGCGCTTTATGGGCGCGAGAGCATAAAAAGCCATTGGTCATAACTATTCACGGCCAAGACCTTCAGCACACGGTCTTCAGAAGTCTCAAATGTCGCCAAGCATTACAAGAAGCTATCTATGCTGCTGATCGGGTTATCGTGGTGAGTCGTAAACTAAAGCGGGTCCTTGAGGAAAGTTTTCCTGATATCGCTGATGCGATCGTTGTCAACAACGGGGTCGATCCTGAAAAGATATTCCGGAGCTTTGGTAATTTTCCAAAGAGATGGCAAGGCAAAATCCTTATTCTGAGCGTTTCCAATCTGATCCTGACAAAAGGTATATACCTCAACCTACAAGCCATTAGCCGGTTAGTGGGCCAGTACCCTGATTTGCTCTACGTCATCGTAGGGAATGGGGAGCTGAAAGGGGAGCTCAAAGTTCTTGTCAAAAAGCTTTGTCTGGAAGACTATGTGGAGTTTGCAGGAAGGCAACCTCATGGGAAAGTAATGGAATACGTGGCAAAATGTGATATTTTCTCGTTACCTAGTTGGCGAGAGGGCTTTGGGGTTGTCTATCTGGAAGCTATGGCCCATGGCAAGCCGGTGATTGGGTGTCAAGGAGAAGGGATTGAGGATGTCATTGAACATGGTAAAACTGGATTGTTAGTGAAACCACGAAATGTGAATAGCCTTGTGGAGGCTTTAGACTTTTTGTTGAGTCATCCTGAGAAAGCTAAGGCTATGGGTGAAAGAGCACGGAAATTAGTGCTGGAAAACTTTACTTGGGAAAAGAATGCTGAGAAGACCATATCTGTCTATGAAGAGGTGCTCCGTGGCCGCTAAGGTTTGCATTCTTACCTCCATTCATCCACCTTTTGATGGAAGGATTTTTCATAAGGAGGCAAAGACCTTAGTAAAAGCTGGCTATGATGTTGTTTTGATTGCCCAGCATAATAAAGAAGAAGTTGTGGGTGGTGTAAGAATTGTTCCTTTACCCAAGCCAAAAAATAGATTTGAGAGGATGACAGGGGTAGTTTGGAGACTTTTCAGATTAGCTTTAAAGGAAAAGGCGGATGTTTATCATTTTCACGATCCAGAGTTAATCCCTGTAGGTTTGGTCTTGAGATTATTTGGTAAAAAGGTAATTTATGATGTGCATGAGGATGTACCCAAACAAATTCTCACCAAGGATTGGATAAGAAGTTATATTGTAAGAAAAATTATATCATTTATCTTTAAAGGATTTGAAAATCTGTCTTGTTCTTTTTTTAACGCAATAATAGCAGCTACACCAGATATTGCAAAAAAATTCCCATCTCAAAAAACTATGACTTTAAGAAATTTTTCAATTTTGGAATTAATAGACAAAACTAAACCTATTAATATAAATAAACAGAAGCCTATAATTATCTATGCCGGTGGGCTAACAAAAATTAGAGGAATAAAACAAATTATTCAAGCTATGGAATTCATTGGAGAAAAAGTAGAATTATGGTTTTTGGGTAAATGGGAAAGTGAAGAATTTAAAAAGGAATGTGAAAGCCTAAAAGGATGGAGATATACAAAATATTTAGGTTATGCTCCTTATGGTAAGCATTATTCTTTTATAAAAGTGGCAAACATAGGAGTAATTAACTTTTTACCATTACCTAATCAACAAAAAGCTATGCCTAATAAACCTTTTGAATATATGGCTTGCTCATTGCCCATGATTATGTCTAATTTTCCTTATTGGCAAAAAATCTTTGGAGAATGTGCCTTATTTGCAAATCCTTATGACCCAAAAGATATTGCGGAAAAAATTTTTTATCTTTTAGACAACCTTGATAAGGCAAAGAAGTTAGGCAATAATGGAAGAAGGTTAGTTGAAGAAAAATATAGCTGGGAAGCAGAACAAAGAAGACTTTTAGATATTTATGAAAGGGTATTAAATAAATGAAAATTTTATCTATTGTTGGTGCAAGGCCGCAATTTATAAAAGCAGCTCTGGTTTCAAGAAAGTTGCGAGAAAAAGGTGTTAATGAAATCTTTGTTCATGTAGGACAGCATTATGATTTTAATATGTCTGATATATTCTTTCAGGAGTTAAATTTACCAAAGCCTGATTATTATCTTGGTGTAGGCTCTGGAACTCACGGTGAGCAGACAGGTAAAATGCTAATGGAGATAGAAAAGGTATTACTTAAAGAAAAGCCTGATTTTATTTTGGTTTATGGAGATACAAACACAACCCTTGCTGGAGCTTTAGCTGCAGTCAAGCTTCACATCTCTGTTGCCCATATAGAGGCAGGTTTGAGGAGTTTTAACAGGAAAATGCCCGAGGAGATAAATAGAGTTCTAACGGATCACTGTTCGGATATTCTTTTTGCACCAACAGATAAAGCAGTAGAAAATTTAAAAAAAGAAGGTATAACAAAAGGTGTGTATAAAATAGGAGATGTAATGTTTGATATAGCATTGGAAGTTAAAAATAGGGTTAATGAGGAAAAAATACTTACAAAATATAATCTTAAATCCAAGGATTTTATCCTCGTTACCATTCACAGGGCAGAAAATACAGATAATAATGAAAATTTAAAAAATATTTGGAGTGCTTTAAAGGATATTGCTAACTCAGGTATAAAACTCTTTTTTCCTATTCATCCAAGAACAAAAAAGGTATTGGAAAATTATAGCTTAGTAAATAAAATTCCTGAAAACTTGATTATTACAGAACCAGTTTCTTACTTTGAGATGGTCGTCCTTGAAGGCAATGCAAAGGTGATAATTACAGATTCTGGAGGTGTGCAGAAGGAAGGATACTTTTTTAAAACACCCTGCATTATCCCAAGAAATGAAACAGAATGGATTGAATTGGTTGAAACAGGATGGAATAAGGTTGTTGGCACTAAGAAAGAAAATATAATAAAGGAAGCTCTAAAAACTTATAATGAGGATACAAGTAATAAGAAATGGATTGACTTTTATGGTGGCGGAAAGGCAAGTGAAGGGATTGTAGAGGTTTTAAAAAGTTATGGAGAATAAAGATCTTCCCTTGGTTTCTGTAATTATTCCCTGTCGAAATGAGGAAAAATTTATTGGCAAGTGTCTTGATTCTATTATTGCCCAGGATTATCCAAAAAATAAAATTGAGGTATTGGTGGTAGATGGAAGAAGCACAGATAGGACAAGAGAGATTGTCAAAAAATATGCTCAAAAATATCCGTTTATAAGAATTTTAGATAATCCTCAAAAGATTGTACCTGCTGCTTTAAATATTGGTATTAAAAAGGCAAAAGGTGAAATAATTATAAGAATGGATGCTCATAATATTTATGATAAAAGTTATATATCAAAATGCGTAAAATATTTAAAAGAATACAATGTAGATAATGTTGGTGGGATTTTGCTTACATTACCAGCAAATAATACAATAGTGGCTAAATCCATTGCATTAGCGCTTTCTCATCCCTTTGGTGTAGGAAATGCTTATTTTAGAATAGGTTCAAAAAAACCAAAATTTGTGGATACAGTTCCATTTGGTTGTTATAAAAAAGAGGTTTTTGAAAAAATTGTGTTATTTAATGAAAATTTGGTGAGGAATCAGGACATAGAATTTAATCTGAGATTAAAAAAGGCAGGGGGAAGGGTTCTCTTAGTACCGGATATTGTAAGCTACTATCATGCTCGTGCTACTTTAAGAGCACTTGCTAAACAAAATTTTTGGAATGGTTTTTGGGTGATTTACAGCACAAAGTTTGCCAAGATGCCGTTTTCTTTAAGACATCTTATTCCATTCGTTTTTGTTGTGTCCTTAGTAAGCAGTTTAATTTTGTCATTGTTTTATTATCCTTTTATATATTTGTTAGCTTTCATACTCGGACTTTATCTCATTGTTAATGTTTTCTTTTCTGCAAAGATTGCATTTCAAAATGGTCTTAAATATTTTCCAGCACTTATTTTATCATTTTCTACGCTTCACCTTTCTTATGGATTTGGTTCTCTATGGGGGATCGCAAAACTCTTTTTATATAAAAAGTAAAAGGGGAAATGAGTAACTAATACCAATTTACCAATTGCTTATGAAAGGAACAAATATTATGCAAACATTCCAGTTTATGGTCATTCTTATAATATGGCTTTGTTGTGAGCAATTGGTATAATTATATGGGTATTGAGTCACAAATATATTTTTCTCTTTAGGAAAGGCAAGGTGGTTTTATATGCACTTTTAAAAGCCGTTGGTATAAAAGAATGAGATGAATTTATTTTCCACTTTATAGAATGGGAAGTAAAATTTTAGAAGTTCAAGTAACAGAGTTACTGAAGTATTTTGAAAAAATGGATAAATAATATAAAAATGAATGAAAGAAAACAAATTCATTTCTTTTTGAAACGCATCTTTGATGTTGTATTTTCTCTGTTAGGTTTATTAGTCAGCAGTATTTTAATGGTTATTATAGCTATCTTGATTAAATTAGATTCTCCTGGG
>JAMOPP010000168.1 GCA_027064405.1 Desulfurellales bacterium | reverse complement strand
TACATTTATGCCAAAACCTCTTTCAAATGATAATGGAACAGGTATGCATATTCATCAGAGTTTATGGAAGGACGGGAAACCTCTATTTGCAGGAAACGGGTATGCAGGCATAAGTGAAATGGGATTGTATTATATAGGAGGCGTGATAAAACACGGAAAAGCTTTGGCCGCTTTCACAAACCCTACGGTTAATTCATACAAAAGACTTATTCCCGGCTTTGAGGCTCCTATAAACCTTGCCTATTCTTCAAGAAACAGAAGTGCATCTATAAGGATACCTATGTATTCTTCAAGCCCTGCAGCTAAGAGATTTGAAGCAAGATTTCCTGACCCTACGGCTAACCCCTATCTTGCATTTGCCGCTCTGCTTATGGCCGGACTTGATGGAATTATAAACAAGATAGACCCAAAGGAACCTATGGACAAAAATATTTATGATTTACCGCCTGAAGAATTGGCTAATATACCAAAAATGCCGGGAAGTTTGTCAGAAGCTCTTGACGCTTTGGAAAATGATTATGAATTTTTGTTGAAAGGTGATGTGTTTACAGAAGATTTGTTAAGAGCCTGGATAGATTATAAGAGAGAAAATGAAATTAAATACATAAATTCCATTCCAAATCCTGCTGAGTTTATGCTTTATTACGATATTTAATTTTTCAAGGCGGGTTATCGATACCCGCCTTCTTACACCACTTTAACAATTTCAATAATACCTATATTTTTATACTGAATAATTATTATATTAGTTTGTGCTTGATAAATATATACAATTTATTAGAATGTAAAAAATGTTTAAGAGGTAGTTTGTATGAATGTTGATTTGTCCATATTTAGAGAGTACGATATAAGAGGGGTGTGGGGAAAAACCATTGATAAAAATTTCAGCATTGGCTTGGGTCTGGCTTTTGCAGAATATTTAAAGCAAAAGGTAAAAAAAGAAAACTTAACGATTAGCATAGGTTATGACGCAAGATTGTCTTCTAAGGATATTTTTTCTTCTTTATGTATAGGCTTAAATTATGCAGGTGTATCTGTTATTGATATAGGTCTTGTGCCCACTCCCGTTCAATATTTTTCGCTTTTTAAGCTTGAAGTTGACGGCGGAATTATGATTACGGCTTCTCATAATCCGAAAGAGTATAATGGTTTTAAATTAAGCGTAGGAAAAGAAACCATTTTTTCATCTCAGATACAGGATGTCGGAAACATAATGAAACATATAGAAATTCCCAATGATATACCCCTTAAAGCAAATAGGGTAAGCAAATACGATATGGTTAAGGATTATGAGAATTATATGCTCAAACAGTTTGGATATCTGAAGACATATAAAAATAAACCTAAACTTGTTCTTGATGCCGGGAATGGAAGCGGAGGATTTGTCGGTATATCAATAATGCAAAAACTCGGTTTTGAAGTTAAAGGCTTGTTTATCGAACCTGACGGGAATTTTCCCAATCATCACCCTGATCCAACGGTTTTGGAAAATCTATCCTCTATGAAGAAAGAGATGGAGACCGGAAAATATGAAGTAGGCATAGGTTATGACGGAGATGCCGACAGAATAGGTGTTGTGCTGAAAAACTCCGATATGCTTTACGGAGACCAAATTTTACTTTTGTTTGCTCAAGATTTGATTAAACAACATAAATCCGCAAAGATTATAGGCGAGGTTAAGTGCTCGCAAGTTCTGTTTGACGGCATAAAAAAAGCAGGCGGAATACCGATTATGTACAAGGCGGGTCACTCCTTGATAAAAGATAAGATGAAAAAAGAAAATGCGCTACTTGCGGGAGAGATGAGCGGGCATATATTTTTTGCTGACAGGTATTTTGGATACGATGATGCGATTTATGTTTCTCTTAGGCTTTTAGAAATTTTGTCAAAAGAGAAAATAGACTTAATTAAATGGAAAAACTCCTTGCCTACAACCTTTAATACCCCTGAAATTAGAGTTGATTGTCAGGATGATAAAAAGGAAACCGTTATAAACAATTTGAAACAGTATTTCTCAACAAAGAAGCAGGAACTTCAAATAGTTGATATTAACGACATTGACGGCATAAGGTTTAAAACAAAATCCGGATGGGGTCTTGTTAGAGCAAGTAATACTCAACCTGCCCTTGTTTTGAGATTTGAGGATGAAACGAATGAGGGATTGGATAAGCTTAAAAATTTGACTATGAAAATAACTAAAGATGCAATAAAAAATGCGTAAATTTTTACAAATATCATTTTTGACAAGTTTTATATTATAGAAAAATAAAGTTTTTATTTTTAGTAGGGGTAGTTGTGTTATGTCTTTAAGTGTAGTAGAGGAAAAAATAAATGCGGGTGAGCCGTTAAATTTTAATGATGCAAAAACAGTTCTTGAGTCGAATAACCTCATTAAAATAGGCGAGATTGCAAGAAGGGTAAAGTTTAAGAAAAGCAGTAATAAGGTCTATTTTGTTCTTAATAAGCATATAAATTATACAAATATTTGTGTGTCAAAGTGTAAATTTTGTGCGTTTTACAGAAACGGCGACGAAAAAGATGCATACATTATGAGTGTGGACGAAATTGTTGACGAGATAGCAAAGGTTCCAAAGGGCATAAAAGAGGTTCACATAGTCGGCGGACTTCATCCTACGAAAGATTTCTCATATTATATTGATATGATAAAGGCTATAAGAGAGAATTTTCCCGATATTGACATAAAGGCTTTTACGGCGGTTGAAATAGACTATTTTTCAAAAATTTCAACTATGAGTTATTCCGAGGTCTTAAAATCTTTAAAAGACGCAGGCTTGAATTCTATGCCGGGAGGTGGAGCTGAGGTTTTTTCTCAAAGGGTAAGAGAAAAACTCTATCCAAACAAGATACCTTATGAAAAGTGGTCTGAGGTTCATAAAATAGCTCATTCTTACGGTATTCCCACAAATGCAACGCTTCTTTTCGGGCATATAGAAACGGATGATGAGATAATAAATCATCTGCTAAAATTAAGAAACCTTCAGGATGAATCAAAAGGGTTTTTATGCTTTATACCTTTGAGTTTTCATCCTGACAATACACCTTTGGGCTTAACAATAAAAAAAGTTGATGCAGTGAGGGAACTTAAAATATTGGCTTTATCAAGGCTTGTTCTTAATAATTTTCCGCATATTAAGGCTTATTGGGTTATGTTATCTCCAAAGATAGGTCAAATCGGGTTACATTTTGGAGCTGATGATATAGACGGCACAATAGATGTTGAAAGGATTACGCATGCAGCCGGTGCAAAAAGTCCATTGGGTATGGCAAAAGATAATATGATTCATCTTATCAAAAATGCAGGTTTCGTGCCGATTGAAAGAGATGCTTTATATAACGAATTAGAGATATTTCAATAAAATTTGGAGTCTATCGTGAAAGAAATTTATAAAAAAGTTGAGAAGTTTGAAAGAATAAATAAAGAAGAGGGTTTGAGACTTCTTGCTGATGGCGATTTTTTAAAACTCGGAGAGCTTGCAAATAGAATTAGATTTAAAAAGCATCCAAAGCGAGAGGTTACTTTTATCTTGGATACCAATATAAATTATACAAATGTGTGTTCTATAAAGTGCTCATTTTGTGCGTTTTATAGGGATAAAGGGGCAGATGATGCTTATACCCTAAGTATCGATGAGCTTGTTTTAAAGGTCAAAGAGGCTGAATTAAAGGGCGTTGAGACAGCTTTAATTCAAGGCGGTTTAAATGATGATATTCCCTACGATTATTATATTGATATGGTAAGGGAGCTTTCAAAAAGTAATGTCCATGTGCATGCTTTTTCACCGCCGGAAATAGATTTAATGGGAAAGATTTCCGGCAAAAGCATAAAAGAGGTTTTTGAGGATTTAAAAAATGCAGGCTTGAATACTATGCCTGGAGGCGGAGCTGAAATTTTGTCAGAGAGGGTTAGAAAAAAAATATCGCCAAAAAAGATAGATAGCGACAGATGGATTGATATTATGAGAGAAGCGCATAAACAAAATATAAAAACGACAGCCACTATGATGTTTGGTCATATAGAAAATGAAGAGGATATTGTTGAGCATTTAAGCAGAATAAGAAAACTTCAAGACGAAACTAAGGGTTTTTCGGCTTTTATAGCTTGGGATTTTAAAAAAGAAAACAATAAACTCGGCAAAATGGTTTCTAAAAATACGACAGGCATAGACTATTTAAGGCTTCTTGCATTTTCTCGAATTTTTCTGGATAATTTTGATAATATACAAGCTTCGTGGGCATCGCAGGGTCAAGATGTCGGTGAAGTGGCACTTCATTTTGGCGCAAATGATATGGGCAGTATGCTTGTTGAAGAAAATGTTATGAGACAGGCAGGATTTAGGGCAAGCTCCTCTGTAAATGCAATTGCTCAGCTGATAAAAAAAGCCGGTTTTCAGCCTGTTTTAAGAACCACAAAATATGAAAAGATAAAGTATCTTTGATGGTATGGGTGAGTCTGTATATTTTTACATTCATATACCGTATTGCTACAAAAAATGTCCTTACTGTAGCTTTGTGTCTTATGAGAAAAAACTTTCTACAGTCTCTGATTATTTCAAAGCCCTACAAAATGAGATAAGTTCATTTGAAACCGATAAAACCGTAGAAACCATATATTTTGGCGGAGGCACTCCGTCTCTTGTAAATGTTGAACAGATAGACAAAATTATCAATTTGATTTATAAGAAATTCAAGGTGATAAAGTTGCCTGAAATTACAATTGAAACAAATCCCGTTGACGCCAAGTATAAATTTTTAAAGAGCATAAAATCAATCGGAATAAACAGAATAAGTCTGGGTGTTCAATCTTTTATTGATAGAAAACTAAGAACACTCGGAAGAATTCATAATGCAAAAATTTCTTCTGAATCCATAAAAAATGCCTTAAATGTAGGTTTTGATAACATTAGTGTGGATTTAATATACGGTCTTAAAGAAACACCTTCTGAGATTGAATATGAGATAAATAGTGCAAACCAATTTGATATTCGGCATATTTCTACATATATGCTTTCCGTTGAGAAGAAAACCGCTTTTTATGAAATGGTTAAAAACGGCAAGATTGAGATATCCAAAGAAGATGAAGTTGCAGATGCTTATATTTATATTGCCGAACTTTTAAAAAACAGGGGTTTTGAACATTATGAGATTTCAAACTTTGCAAAAAAAGATTTCGAGAGTAGACATAATAATGCATATTGGCTTGGATATGACTATAGAGGCTTCGGTGTCTCGGCAAGCTCCTTTGTGAACGGCGAAAGATTTTCAAATACTGACGCCATAGAAGATTACATAAAACTCATAAAAAACAAAAAGAGCACAATAAAACACAGAGAAAATCTTTCTAATTTAAAAAGTATGAAGGAGTCCTTTGTGCTTTTAATGCGTCTTGCAAAAGGTGTTGATATAAATCTTTTCAACAAAAAGTATAAAACGGATGTCGAAAGAGTTTATAAAGATGAATTAGAGCATTTTATAAAATTAGGTTTTATAAAAAAAGAAAATGGAAAGATAAGTTTAAATGGTGAGCAATCTATGGTAGTATCCAATAGCATACTAAGTGACTTTGTATAATTTTCAAGTTGGAATGTAATTTGCTAATAGTTTTCGGACTATATTTAAGGTAAGGAGTTCTTGATGGGAGACTATATAGAAAGAGAAACAGATGATATAAAATATGAACTTTCCGAAGCGGCTAAGGATTTAGGTTACCCTGAAAATTTTATAGATTTTACAATAGAGGATGAAAAAACATTAAAAGATGAGCAAGGTAATATATATAAAAACTACAATGTAAAATTTTTTGTCAAAGAAAAACAATCTCCTTTATCGAAAATATTCAGTATCGGCTTTGATAAAACCGATAACCCTAAGAAGGCATACATAGTTGTTGATATGGATAAAGTTAAAGATGATATTGAAGTTGATGAAGATGAAATTATTAATGAAATAAAAAAACTGCTTGCTCTTAATAAAGTCGTTTTCGGAATTAAAGATAATATGCTTTATGCTATTGCAAAAGAGATTAAGAAGAGATTATCTTTAAAATGCAAATCCTTTAGGATTCTAATAGCAGAGGGAAAACAGCCGGTTAAGGGAAAAAATAGTGAGTTGATTTATCATTTCGATAGATATAAAGCAGCAGGCACTGTGCTTAAAAACGGTACAATAGATTATAGAAAGAAAAATTTTCTTATTCCGGTAAACAAAGGAACAGTGTTGGTCGAGTTTTTAAAACCCACGAAAGGCAAGACGGGCTACAGTGTTTTCGGTAAGGTTGAAACGCAGGATATAGGTGTAGTAATTGATGATATTGATGAAATTAAATATGACACGGAATCCATAGAAAGAGTAGAAGAAGATGGTAAAATAAAGCTGATTTCTCTAAAAGATGGTGTAATTATATGCCAAAACGATGTTTATGAGGTTAATGATTCTGTTTCTCTGGATAAAGTTGATATGAAAACCACGGGAAATCTGGATTCTGACAGCAGTGTTGATTTGGAAATAGGCAGAGGTTCTGATGGCGTAGAGGATACAATAGCAGCGGGTATGAAGGTTAAGGGAAAAAAAGTTGTGGTTAACGGAGATGTAGGTCCAAAAGCCGTAATTGAAGCTGATGAAGTTGATATAAAAGGTAGTGTTCATCAAAGTGCCTTTATAAAGGCAAAGAAGGCAAAAATTGCAATATGCAGGGGGACTGTTGAAGCTGATGAAGTTGAAATTGATTTGGCTGAGTATGCTCATATAACCTCAAAAGTTCAGGCTGTTGTGAACAAAGCTGTATCTGCAAAGATATACTCTCCAAAGATTGAAATTAAAGATACTATGATGTCTTCCAATATTGTTACATCATCGGAGAGTTTAAATATAAATGATATAGAAGGAAGCAACAATACAATAGCCGTAAAGCCCCTTAGTTTGCCGTGGATACAGGAAGAATATAAGGAATTGAATGTTAAACTAAAATACTCCAAAGTTTTATTAAAGAATCAGCAGAAAAAATACGATGCAGCCTTAATGCTTTTCGAAAAAGAGAAATCAAAATACGAAAAAATCGTAGAGACCATTAATGCTTTAAAAAAAGAAAAGAAAACAGTGCCTCAAGCTCTTGTTGCGGCAATTAAAAAATTCAAAGATTTATCGGATAGTCTTAAGCATGAGAAAGAAAAATACAAGGAAATTCAAAGTCAATTTTCAGAGGTTGAGAAAAATATAGATAAACTTGTCAATAGCTACAAAAACGGACATATAATTATAAAAGGCAGAATAGGTGCAAACAATAAAATACTTTTTGATGACACATTGAGTAGAATTCTAAGCAAACCTCAAAACAATGTAAAAATATATGTTCGAAGCATCAACGACAAAGAAGAGATAGTCATTGACGATAATTCTTAAAAAAGCTTATAGAAAGTTCCATGTTTTTTATAATGTCGGAAGGCGTTATACTTTCGTAAGATAATCCTTTATCTACAAGTATATCGGCTGTTTTTCCGTGCAGAAATACACCCATTTTTGCAGCCTGCAAAGGTGTATATTTTTGGGCTATTAAGGCAGCTATTATTCCGCTTAAAACATCACCGCTTCCACCTGTAGCAAGGGCAGGATTACCTGTTGTATTTATGTATATTTTACCGTTAGTATCGCATATTAGCGTATCTGCCATTTTTAAAACCACTATTACACCATATTCTATCGCAAAATTTTTAATAATCTCTACTCTGTTTTTTAATACCTCTGTTGTGGTTCGTCCTGTTAATCTTGAGAATTCCTTAGGGTGAGGTGTAAGTATTGTTG
>JAMOPP010000167.1 GCA_027064405.1 Desulfurellales bacterium | reverse complement strand
CTGCTGTTGTAGAGACACATGCAACGGTGGGTGCGAGTTATAAATTTAGCAAAAATTTAGAACTTTCCGCCGCCTATGCACATGCATTTGAACATAAACAGAGCCACAAAAACACTGACCAAATGAGTCAAAGGATGTACGGTGCAGAAACAGAGATGAAGATGTATGAGGATACAGTTGCTCTGCAGATGACTTACAATTTCTAAATCAAACTTTTTCATACTTGCCGGATTTAGGGTTTTTGCCTTAAATCCGGTTTTTTTATAAATACCTATGAGTGCACCGTTATACCGCATAATCTCTTATCGAAATACTTAAATTTTTTCATTTAATATGCTTTGAGTTGTAAATAAGTTTTTATAAAATAGGCATTGCAGGATAAATCGCAAGCTAAAATTTTACAAATTATACATTTTGTTGTAATATGCCACAACTTAAATAATGTGCTTACTTTGTTTTATTTTTTGAAAAAGGAGCAGCTTGAAATGAAAGAGATAGGTTTACACGGAAGAGGCGGGCAGGGCGTAGTGTTATCCGGGGAGATGCTTGCCAATGTCTATTTTTATGAGGGATATGAAGTTCAGTTTATGCCCTCTTATGGAGCGGAAAGAAGGGGCTCTCCTTCAAATGCCTTTGTAAGAATCGACAATAAAAAAATCTACAACAGATATGCCGTAACTATTCCTGATATGGTGGTTGTTTTTAATATGAGTCTTATATCGGATATCAAAGTCAAAGATGACGGAGTTGTGCTTTTAAACAGTTCCGAAAAATTTGCAAAGGGCTCAACCGATGCAAAGATTTTTACGGTTAATGCCAATGAAATAGCCTTGTCGCTTAATCTTGGAACGCCTTCAATGCCAATTATTAATACTGCACTTCTTGGTGCCTTTTGTAAAATATCCAACGATTACTCCTTTGAAAATTTAGAAAAGGTAATTAAGAAAACAATAGGAAAAAAGGCTGATATAAATATAAAAGCGGCAAAATTAGCTTTTGATAATGTGAGGGAAATATGAGTAAAAAAATAGTAATGGGTGGAAATGATGCAATAGCTTATGCCGTAAAACAGAGTTTTGTGGATGTTGTAAGTGCATATCCCATAACACCACAAACATCTATAATAGAAAAAATAGCAAATTTTGTATCAAATAAAGAGATAGATACCCGTTTTATAAAGGTTGAATCCGAACATTCTGCAATGGCTGCTGCAATGGGAATATCAGTTGCAGGAGGAAGGACATTTACTGCAACAAGCTCTCAAGGCTTGCTGTTAATGCACGAGGTTCTGCACTGGGCAAGCGGTGCAAGGTTGCCTATTGTAATGGCTAACGCAAACAGGTCGCCCGGACCTCCCTGGAGTATTTGGGCTGAGCAGACAGATTCTTTGTCTCAGCTTGATACGGGGTGGATTCAACTTTATGCTTCCAACTCGCAGGAGGCTTATGATTTGATTTTCTTGTCTTTTAGGCTATCTGAAAGGGTAAGAATACCTGTAATGGTGTGCATAGACGGTTTTTTGCTCACTCACACAAAAGAGCCGATTGAGATATTTGAAGATGATGAAATAAAAGATTTTATAAAGGTAAAAGCAGAGAGGGATATACTTGATGTGGATAACCCGAAGGCATACGGAGCTTTGGCATTTCCTAAGGATTATATGGAAATTAAATTAAAACAGCACAAGGATACATTAAACTCTATAAATGTTTTTTATGATATGGCTGAAGAGTTTTACAAAATTTCATCAAGAAAATATGAATCTATCGAAGTTTACGGTGACGACGATGCCGATGTCGCAATAATTGCGCTTGGTTCTTTATCTGAGACTGCGCATATTGCCGTTGATAATTTAAATAAAAATTCAATCAAGACAAAGCTTGTAAAGTTAAGAATGATTAGGCCGTTTCCGAAAGACGATTTGGAAAAAGCGTTTTTTGGCGTAAAACATATAGTGGTGCTTGATAGAGATATATCACACGGAAAGGGCGGAATTGTAAAAGATGAAATTGCAGGCGGTTTGAATTTGAGTAATGTTATAGGTTTTGTATGCGGTCTTGGCGGATACGATGTAACGGAATATGATATTGAAAAAGCCGTAAAATCTGTTGTGGACGGTAAAATAAAAGAAGATTCCTATATTTGGAGCGAGAAATGAAAAATATAAATAGAGATGAAATATTACAGCCTAATCATTTGGCGTGTGCCGGATGTGGTGCGTCGCTGTCAATGAGACTGGCTTTGAAAGCTTTAGGAAGAGATACGGTTATAGTAATACCTGCCTGCTGTTGGACGGTTATAAACGGGCCTTTGGGCAAAAATTATGCCGGTGTTCCTGTTTTTCATACGGCTTTTGAGACAACAGCTGCAGTAGCAAGCGGAATCAAAGCGGCTTTTGATGTGCGTGGTAAAAGTAGCACTACGGTTATGGGCTGGGCAGGAGACGGCGGCACTTTTGACATAGGGCTTCAGTCGTTAAGCGGTGCAGCGGAGAGGAACGAAGATATAATTTATGTTTGCTACGATAATGAAGCTTATATGAATACCGGTATTCAAAGAAGTTCGGCTACGCCTTACGGAGCGGCTACAACTACAACGCCTCTTGGAAAAGATAGACCTAAAAAGAATTTAATGGAGATTGTTGCTGAGCATTCTGTGCCTTACATAGCATCTGCAACGCTGGCTTACCCTAAGGATTTTATTAAAAAATTTGAAAAAGCAAAAAATATAAGAGGCTTTAAACTAATACATCTGTTTTCACCTTGTCCTCCCGGGCATAAATTTGTTGAAAACCAAACCGTAAATATATCTAAACTTGCCGTTGAAACAGGTATTTTCCCACTTTATGAAATAGAATACGGCATACATAAGTTGACAAGAAAACCTAAATTTACAGATGTTAGGGAGTATCTTTCTCTGCAGGGCAGGTTTAAGAACTTAACCGATGAAGAGATTGAAACAATAGAAGAAAATATAAAGCTAAGATGGGATGTGCTGGATAAGAGATTTAAATACGGATATTAATATTTTGTTTAAAAAAGTTGATTTTTAACTATTAATAGAATATCTT
>JAMOPP010000166.1 GCA_027064405.1 Desulfurellales bacterium | reverse complement strand
TATCAAGACTAAATTATTTTTATGGGGTTAGATTTGTTTGAATGCTATGCGCCTTTGAGAATTATATTCGGTGAGAAAAGCATATCAAAAATAGGTTCGCTGACTGCAAGAAATGGTCATAGGGTTCTTTTGGTTACCGGTAAACGACATCTAAAGGAATCCGGTGTTTTTGATTTAATTATGGCTTCGTTTAAGAAGACTCAAAGAATTGAGTTTGTTGAAGTTTTTGACAAGGCTTCTTGTAATCCTGATGTTGATATGGTAAATGAAGCAAAAGATGTAATTATAAACAAAAATCTTGATGTGATTGTTGCGGTGGGTGGCGGAAGCTCTATGGATTTGGCAAAGGCTGCTGCAATTTCCGCAAAGCAGAATATGCCCGTAGAAGAGATAATAAGCAGTAATAGATGTGCAGTTATGGAGGCTTTAAGCGTTATATGTGTCCCGACAACATCCGGAAGCGGAAGTGAAGTTACAAAATATGCCGTTATAAATGACAATAGGCAAAAACTTAAACTTGCAATATCATCTGAATCAATTTACCCAAAGGTTACACTAATCGACCCAATGCTTACATACGATATGAGCAGGGAAATTATTGCAAATACCGGTTTTGATGCATTGTGTCACGCAATTGAGGCATATACATCAAAATCATCATCTCCAATAACCGATTTGTATTGCCAAAAAGCCATATCTCTTGTAGGTGATAATATTTTTAAAGCATATGAAAAAGATAAAGAGGCAATGTGCAATATGTCTTTATCGGCTATGTTTGCCGGAATGGCACTAAATGTAGGCAGAGCATCACTGCCACATGCTATGGAGCACCCGCTGAGCGCCTATAAACCTGACTTGGCTCATGGGCTTGGTTTATCTATTGTAATGATGCCTTTTTTAAAAAGGGCATACCGATTTAATCAAGAAAGATTTGCCGATATTGCGCACCTTCTCGGTACAAACATAAACGCATTGAGTTTGGAAGATGCCGCTGAGAGAGTGATATCAGCTGTTGAAAATATTAAAGAAAGATTGAACTTAAAAACAAAGTTGTCTGACTTAGGATTTAGTGAAAATGACATAAGGGATATAGTTGAAAATAAATTTTGGACAATGGAGCATGGAGTACAAAATTCGCCTTGCAATTTCACCAAAAACGATATTTTGAATATGTATCTTGAGGAGATTTGATGAATAAAATAGCAAGGGATAACATTTGTTTGTTTTTTGCTCTGGCGTTTCTTTTTGTCATAGTTTCTTCCTGCACGCCTGTTTTGGTCGGAGGTGCATTGGCCGGAGGAGGATACGCAGGCTATAAGGCGCATGAAAGCGGCTATAGAATTAATGTTACGAAAGAGGCAAAAGGTACAAAAGTGAAAAAAGATAGTAGTAAAAAACCGGATGCAAATAACAAAGGGGCAATAATCAACAGTGAATAAATGTTTGCTTGGCATAAGTGGAGGTATTGACAGTTTATTTGCTGCTAAGCTGCTGAAGGAGAGGGGCTTTGAAGTAGTTGCAGTCTGTCTGCATCTTGCTTCTAAGAAAAAATTAAGTGACTATGCCGTTGATTTTCTTAAAAAAAACAAGATTGATTTTTTTTATGAAGACTGTTCTAATGAATTTCATAATAAGGTTGTAGATTTTTCTATAAAACAATATTTGGAGGGCTTAACACCGAATCCGTGTGCTTACTGCAATAGGGATGTTAAACTTAAATGTCTTGCTTCGTGCGCTGACAGATTAAATATAAGATATATTGCAACAGGTCATTATGCGGTTTATAAAAACGGTTTTTTATACAAGCATAAAAGCAGAAAAGATCAATCCTACTTTCTTTCGCTTACAGATAAAAAGATATTGGATAGAGCTATTTTCCCTTTGGAAAATTACAGTAAAGATGAGGTTAAGAATATTATTAATATAAAAGAAAAAGAAAGTAGTGATTTATGTTTTGATTATCGTGCATCATTCGATAGTAATGTAAAAAAACCGGGCAGTATAGTTAAAGATGGTAAGGTTGTGGGTGAGCATAAGGGGTTTTATAATTACACAATAGGGCAAAGAAAAGGCATTAAAGTAGGCAATGTGCCTCATTATGTTACACATATCGACCCTAAAAATAATGTGGTTTTTGTTGGAGAAGAAAGAGATTTATACAGTAATGTATTTAGCGTGGAAATTTTGAATCTTTTTGTTGACGAAAGTTTTTTTGATGATAGAGTGGTCAATTGTGTATTAAGGTATAACGCTGCACCTAAAAAATGCGTTTTTGAAAGGACAAAAAAGAAGGTAACGCTTTTTGAAGAAGAAAGAGCTGTAACAAAAGGTCAAATTGCCGTATTTTATCTTGATGATAAGGTGCTTGGGGCAGGAAGGATAGTGTAGTGGGTTTTACGGACTGGATAATTAATTTGTCTCAATCAAAGTTTGTAAGGAGATTTCAGTATGAGCCTCATATAATAAAATCTGTTGAATTTGTTAATCCAAAACCGGATGAAAATATACTTGTTGTATATAATGAGGTTGATTATTTTCAGTCGCTTGCTATGCAGTATGTAAAAGAGGAGCACTATTTTGCTATGGATGTAACGGAAAAATGCGAAATAGACAAAACATTCCATTCTGTAGTTCTGTTTTTTTCCATTTATGATGTAGATAAGGAATATCTAAATTGCATATCTGATAAAATGAGTAAAAGGGCATCAATCTATGTTATTTCATATCTAAATAATAGTAAACTTTTTGAAGTTGCGCTTAAAATGAGTGATAAAAAAATATTCAATTCGCTTGAAAAAGAAAAAGAGCTGTTTGATAATAAAAAATTTGAATTAATCGAGTCAAAAGATTTTAAAAAAGAGTATATGAAAATTTCGAAGTATAAAATTAAATATTAATTTGCTTTTTTTCCTTAAATTACATAAAATTATAACGGGTGATTAAAATGATTATTAAAATATTGAAATTAAATTTAGGTGGTTCTGTATGAAATATTTAATACTTTTGGGTGATGGAATGGCTGATTGGCCAATAGAGAAACTCGGCGGAAAAACGCCTTTGGAATATGCAGATACTCCAAATATGGATATAATTGCAGGTGGAATCAAGGGTCTTGTGAAAACTGTTCCTGAAACCCTTAATCCCGGGAGTGATGTTGCGAATTTAAGTGTGCTGGGATACGACCCTTTAAAATATTATACAGGGAGGGCTCCTCTGGAAGCCGCAAGCAACTCAATAGAAATGGATGAAAATGATGTGGCATACAGATGCAATTTTGTGTATATCAAAGATGGTATTATGTCGGATTTTGCAGCAGGTCATATAGATTCTGAAAAAGCGAGTAAGCTCATAGATTTGCTAAATGAAAATATAGATGAAGAGGATGTAAAATTTTATCCCGGGGTAAGCTATAGAAATCTTATGATATGGAAAAACGGTCTAACCGACAGCACAACGCCTCCCCATGATATATCGGATAAAGAGGTTGAACACTACCTTCCGCAAGGTGAAGCAAAGGATAAATTGCTTAAAATAATGTCAAAAGCTAATGAAATTCTAAAAAATAACGATATATATGATAAAGCCAATAATATATGGCTCTGGGGAGAGGGCAAAAGACCTTCATTGCCCTTATTTAAAGAAAAGTTTAATAAAACGGGATGTATGATTAGTGCGGTGGATTTAATGGTTGGAATAGGCAAATTGGCCGGTATGTATATACCTAAAATCGAGGGACTTACGGGATTTACAGATACAAATTATGACGGTAAAATTAAAGCTGCTTTTGATTTTTTTGAAGATGGCGGGGATTTTGCTTATGTTCATCTTGAAGCTACGGATGAAACCGGACATATGGGGGATTTGGAAGAAAAAATAAGGGCTATTGAACTTTTTGACAAAAAGATTGTTGGCGCAGCTTTGAATTTTGCAAAGGATTTTGACGATAATTTTAAAATAGCGGTTTTGCCGGATCATCCGACTCCAATTAAAATTAAAACCCATACGAGCGAGCCTGTACCGTTTGCACTTTTTAATACCAAAAATAAAATTTCTATAGATTCTTACAATGAAAAATCGTGCAAAAACTCTGTTTTTATAGAAAATGGTTATGAATTTATAAATAGGATGCTTTTTTCTAACAAGTATTAAACCTAATTGGGGGATGTGCTATGGTTGGACCAATTGATGTTCAAAATGTTATTTTAAATGCCACAGCCCAAAGCCAGATTAATTCTAATTCTCTGGCTCAGGCTGCTGTTGGAGATGCTTTCAAAGGAATTATGGGTAAAAAAGAGGATGAGCTCAAAGCAGAGCAGGTTAAAGAAAGTGAAAACAATCCGGACAATGCTATAGATGACAAAAAAGAACATGAAAAAAAGAAAAACAGAAAGAGGAAGCAGGGGCATATAGATGTTGAGGCTTAATAAAGATTGATTAAGGATTGCATAGTGCATAACTTCCTATCGAGTTTTTAATATGAATATTTTAGGATTGTTGATAGTCTCACATTTAAAATTGCAAGATTGACAATCCTTAAGTTTAATAACTCAACATTGAACTAAAGTCATACATAAACACCTTGCACTTTGTGCCTTTTTCCACTTTTCCTACAATATTACTGTCAATCATGGCAAAACCGTTGCAATGTATGAGAGATTCTATAATGTTTGAGCCTTGAGTCGCAAAAGGTTCTGCATAGAATCGGTTGTTTTTTGTTTCTACTTTTACCCTATTAAAATGAACC
>JAMOPP010000165.1 GCA_027064405.1 Desulfurellales bacterium | reverse complement strand
CCTTTTCCTGTTGATTATCCTTCTGTTCCAATAGCAAATTTTAGAATAAAGAAAGTATACTATGATGGGCGGAGTATGTATACACTAGAATTTATAAAAATTGAAAAATAAGGAGGCGAAATTATGAGTAGCTTAGAAAAACAAATAGGTGGTAATCATTATAAAAAGTTTAAAATTCAACCAATAGAGTTTATTATACTTAATAATTTGAATTTTCTTGAAGGTAATGTTGTTAAGTATGTTTGTAGGTATAGATTTAAGGATGGGCTGAGAGATTTAGAAAAAGCCAAGCACTATATAGAAATGCTGATTGAGTTTAGAGATAGGTGTAGAGAAGAAATGAGTTCTATAGAATTTAATTCAGCAAATAACCTTGAGAGTTTAGAGGCAGAAGTAATAGAACGCATTTGGTTTTATAGTAAGACTAAGGATATAGAAGACCTAGAAATTGCACTTGAGTGCATAGATAAGCTAATAGAAGAATACAAATGCTCAAAAAATTTCTAATTTTTGCTATTATAGTTACAAACCTGTTTTTAGTATATCTAAGCCTGCAGCTTGTAAAAGAAGATAAAATTATAAAAGAGCTTAGGCAAGAAAATCTCAGGCTGCGGGCTAAAAACAAATTACTTGCAAGAAAGTTGAGAGCTCTGACAGTGTGCAAAGTAACAGTTACTTTCTACACTCTATCTAAGAATGAATGTGATAATACACCCTATATTAATGCCCTGGGCAGAAAACCTGTAATAGGCAGGGATGTAGCTGTAAGTAGAGATTTAATTTATTTATTAGGCAAGTATGTGTATATCGAAGGCTTTGGAGTAAGGAAGGTGGTAGATTTAATGAATCCTAGGTTTAAAAATAGAGTTGATATTTTGGTTGGGGGTAAAAGGCAGGCTAGGAGATTAGGCAAAATTGAAAACGTTAAATTAGTAGTATTATACTAGCAAGGAGAATAATCATGTTTAAAAAGTTTTGCTGGCATAAGTGGAAATATGTCTATAGGATATACAGAAAACTTTTTCTTGGCGAGCCTTACGATAAACCGTATAAGGAATTTAGAATCTGTCAGAAATGTGGTAAAGCTCAGGAATGGCATAGCGGATTTCCCTGTGATTACTGGGAAACATTAGAACGGGCTAGAACAGAAATATTAAAACGAAATATAATTGATAAAGGAGATTACTATATTCTTAAAACTAAAGGAGATTGATATGTTTAAGCGATTTTGTTGGCACAAATGGAAATATGTTTATAGGAAAGTTAAGAGAAAATTCATGAATGGCACTTGCTATGATTTGCATAAACAATTTAGAGTTTGTGAAAAATGCGGCAAAGCTCAGGCTTATATAACTGTTCTTGATAGAACATATCTAAAAACACTAGATGATTGTAGAACAAGAATTTTGCTAGACAACATTGTAGATAAAGGTGATTACTTTGTTTTGAAAGAAATTAAAGATACAACCAAAAACTACCAAAAGTAACACTTTCATAGGAGGCTAGCTGATGAAAACAAAAGACTTATTAGCCAAACTCATAGAAGAATCAAATAATTGGCAGGCAGCTTATATCCAAAACAATACAAAAATACTACTCAAACTTTTAATAACACTTTACCTAAAAAAGCTCTTGACATTGGATGACATTTGCTATATACTTAATTTAAATAATTAATAAAGGAGGTTTATTATGAAAAAAGTAATTTTGTTGGTATTAGGGTTTTGTTTGTTAGTTCCTACTAGTTTTGCGGGGCTTTGGACTACTATTCAAGGAGCTAGACTAAAAGAAGTAAAACCAACTAAAACCTATGCAGTCGATGTAATCGGGCAAAATATTAGAGTATATGAATTTGATACTCAAGAAAAGCCTATACACCATTGTATAATTGTATTTACTGAAAGTGAATATAAAGCGCCTGTAATGCAGTGCTGGGAAAAGAAATAATACAAAAATATTGGAGGTAATTATGGCTTTAGAATATGTAGAACTAATACTTAATCTTGAAGAAGTAGATTTCTTCTGGGATAAAGTTAGTGAGGCTGTAAGAGATTATTTAGAAAAAATAGAAGGACATATAAGTCTTGGTATAAAAACCAAAAGCTTAAGGAATAACGAAGATTTTAAAATCAATATACAGTGGAACAACTATATGACTGAAACTTTAGTTATAGGAGTTAGAGTATTAGACACTGCGGGCAATAATGTTACTTCAGCTTTTAATCAAAGATTTTTAGAAACTATAATACACTGTTATATACATGATTTGGATATTACTAGGAATATTTGTGGCATTAAGCTGGTGGCTAAAGTATCAGATTATAATATTGTAAGAAAGGAATGCCGCATTATTTTTAATATAACAGAGGATAGGAGTGAGTTTGAGAAAAGAGCCAGGAAATATTTAAAAATATTATAGGAGATTTTTTATGACTAAACAAAAAATAGTAGAATTTTTATTGGATTATTTCTGGGAAATAGATTGTAGCAATTGTAAATACATGCACGCTACTAAAGAAGATTGGGGAAAAGAAGGTTATTCTGATTCACCTTGTCGTAGTTGTCATTACAGAAACATTAAATGGGCACTAGAAAAATCTTCTGCTGAGTATATTGCAGATAAAATTTTAGGATCAGTGAACTGCACTTGAGTGCAAAAACCAGGAGGGCTAGAAATGCGCTTAAAGAAACTAATCTACTACAACTACTACTTATACTTGCTAACCTTGTGGCTTGTTATATTACCTATCACAATAGCACTGGGCATAGCAGATATTATAAAAGAAGCAATAAATGAAGCTGCGGCTTGTTCTAGCTATTATTCTTACAGAAAGCACAGATATTTTGTTTATAAAAAGTAAGGGCAGGCTGTATTTATACCTACAAGCGGGACCTACAAACACCTCATAATACTATATAACAAAAGCATTCTAGATTTTCCTAGGAATGTATCTAGATTTTTCTATGGGATGCCCTTATTTTCTAGGGGATGTCCCTAGGATATTTTGAAACCTGCTTGTCTCTTGCAATCTTTATACCAAACGCTAGCCAAAAAAATAAAAAAAGAGAGCGCTTGTTTGCGCTCTCTTGATACAAGGCAGGGGCAAGCCTAAAGATTTGACGCCAAAACTTGACCTTGCCTTGAAACAATAGAAAATAAAAACATGTGATGAGGGACTTTCTGATTATCCAGCACGGTATATACATATAACCGTGCTGGCACAATATCCAGGTTTGGGGAAACATAAAAACCTCTCCAGACCTCGTATTCATCCCCTTCCTCTTTTTTGAGGAAGGGATAAATTTGCTTTGTGTAAAAAGACCCCCAGTCTTGGAGGTCTTTCCGAAAATATCTTGTTTGTAATTTTTCCAATACCTTCTCTTTTTCCATGGCCATTTCTCCTAAAATAGTTGAAAATAATCAAAGAGACTAACAGGTTGATTTTTTGCTAACTTGTCTAGTATCTCTTTGACTTCCTCTTTTTCCAAGTAAATAACATCCGTTCCTTGCACACATACAACAGCTTCATCTTGGCTATGTGTGCAAGGAATAGATAGCCAACGATACTCCAGCCAGTATTGCCCATCATCCTCTTGCCCAAGGATAAGAATATTTTTCTCTTTTCCTTGGGCAAGGATAATGTTTAGATTTTCTTTTTGTAAATAATCTGTATAATCAATAATCATGTCTATTTCTCCTCTTGTAAGATTTTTTCCATCCTCGCCTGGTCAATAAGACCTGGGCAAGGTGGATATTTCTCTATATTTCCTTTTTTATAATAGACTAAACATAAGTTTAATTTTTTGATATATACTACTTTTGACACGTGTCTTTTTAGCATTGTTCTACCTCCTCGTTCTCTTCTATCAAAAATAGATCCATATTTTGCCATAATATATACTTTTTGCCATCCTGGATAATGTACGCATTATTAAGTATATTATCCCAGGATTCCCAATACCATTGATTGTTTGGATCTTTGCAAGTTTCAATATCTTCTTTGTCTATCCCTTCAAAATTTTCTGCATAGTATTCACAAAAAAGTTTAGGGATATAAACACCGTGGTGACCGTCAATTAATAATTCCATAATTAAACCTCCTTAGCTTAACCATTGGCGCCTACTATAAGCGCCGATTCTCTCCAATACTTCTGCCATTAAGTTAATATATTCCTCATTAAAACTTTGACCAGTAGTATAGTGAACCTGGTTATTTTCTATTTCAAGCCTACCATTCATAAAATCACCTGTTTTTACTTTTTCAGAGATTATTAAACTATCATAAAATTTTCTAATAAGGCGCCTAAACTTGCTCGCATAATTGCTTAATCTTCTAAAATCTTTGTAATCATAACCATAATTTCTCAGTCTTTGGTTTAGTAGCCAATCTAAAATTCTTTTCATTTCTTCATTTGTAAAATTATTTGTCTTTTTCATTTTTACCCCCCTTAATTTTTTTAATAGTTAAACAAAAAAGCGCCTCACCCTAAAAGGGCAAGGCGCTTAAAACTAGTTTAAAAGTTTAATTAAGCTTTTAAGCCAAGGATAAACCTCACGAAGTCCCAAACGGGACGCTTCTTTTTTGGGGACGTAAATTGCAACATAACGTCCCCTACTTTTAAAATTTCTCTCAAAAATCATAATCCAAGTGACTCCCCTATCTATTACAGGGGAATCACCAGGAATGACAGGAGCATTAAGGGGAACATAGTCCCCATCACTTGCTCCTTTGAAATGGGGAAATTTTCCAATACTTTTGGGCCCTGGTATTCCCATAGACCCTAGAAGATTAAAAACTTTAAAATCAACATTTTTCGCTTTTAAAGATTTTATTAGTTTTTTAACATCTTCCATTTTATCCTCCTTTAAAGTTTAGTAGATAAATAAAAGAGCACCCTTGCACACGTGTGCAATAAAAAAGCCCATTGACCTTGATTAGTCAATGGGCTTTTTATTACCTAAAGATTAAATATTTTTTCTCTCCATAGCCAACCTTCTAACTTTTTCTTTTTTTCTTTTCTTTTAAGTTCGTCAAATACTTTTTTTATAGTCTTCATTAAGTTCCTATGATGTCTTTTTACCTCCTCTTTATCTTTTTTAACCTTAGCTTCAAGCTCAAGCCCTCCTATATATTCTTTTATTTCAACGAAACTTTCTAGCTCTTTAAAAATTTTCCTTATTTCCTCTTCTTCTAAAGAGGGAAATACATCCACTGAAAGATCTTTAAAACTACACTTCCAGTTTTTCATAACAAAAGAATATGAAAGTAGAATATGATCTCCATAAATATAAGCTTTCCTTACAATCTCCAAGTTTTTCATTTTTACCTCCTTACTTTTTTAATTTTTAAATTTTCCTTTACCCGTTCAACTTGAAAATCACTCTATCAAACAAAAAAGCGCTTGTCAATCACTTTTTTAAAAAATTTTAAATTTTTTATCCAATAATCTTAATCACTTACACACAAAATTAAAACAAGCTCAAATTTAAGTTTTAAGCTTATTTTATCCTGTTTTATGACTTATACTATTCAAAAGCAGTGTTACTTGGCTTAAAAAGCCATTATTTGCGTGTTTTTAATCTACAAATATTTAAGCTAGTTAGATATAGGGATAGCACAAAAGATTAGAGATGTGTTACTCAGATAAGACTAAAGTAATAGATATTATGCAAGGTGTGTTAAGTGGTGCTTGCTGACCTAAGTTTTAAAAACTTGTCAAGCATAAAAATTACTATAGAAAATCAAAAAATTTTTTCTATAATATATTGTATGCTCAAAAAGATATTGGCGTCAATTTTTTGGCTACTTGCTTGCTCCTGGATGCAAATATTATACCAGCTTCAGCTTTGCAAGTTTTATACCAATATCCTGTGCATGCAAGAACTATACCAAAATCCAGCCATGCAATTTTTATACCAAATCCTGTCTATGCAAAAAGTATACCAAATTCAGAACTGGAACGGAATTTGCAAGGGTACAAAAAATGTGCCAAGTCAATCTAGCTTAGTCTTGCTCTTCTGTCTTAAAATTATCCTCTATAAATAATATTTCCTGTCGGACTCTTTACAAGTCTTGTCGGGCTTTTTGTAAGTCTTTTCTGTCGGACAAAATGTAAGTCTTGTCGGGTGCTGAGTAAGTCGGACTTGCTTTGCACTTGAGTGCAAAAATTACGGCTAATCTAAATTTTTTACTTGACTTTTTGAAATTTTTGGATATAATAAAAGTCAACAAAGGCAAGAGTAAGAAAAAAGAAAAAACTAAAAAAGGAGGGTTAAAATGCAAAGAGAAAAAAATCTTCAAAAAATTTGGGAGTTTCTAACTACAAAGGAAGGAAAAAACCTTCCAGAAGTAGTTTACTATTTTCTATTAGATGCATTGGCAAAAGAAGATCCGCAACTTTTTGAAGAAAAATGGGGGAACACTCCTTATATAAGTTGGGAATACGTATCAGAATAGTTTCAGGCCAGGCCACCTTGTTGGTGGCCTTTTTTATTGCCTTCTAAACTTCTCTAGTAGCTTCCCTGGCAATCCCCAAATAAAAATTTTTGACTCATTTTTTCTTCTCTTTGTCAAAAAATTCCTGTCGGGTTTAGTTAAAATTTTGTTAAAAATTAGGTCGGATTTTTGTTAAAAAATGAAATTGGCCTTGCCTTGCACTTACAAATAAGCGAAACGAACTTGCACTTGAGTGCAAGCTCCAGCTCATTTCTAAAAACTAAAATCCCTAACCTTATATATTGCCCCTCAATATCTGACTATTGGATTTTTTAAAAAATCATAAGAAATAACAATACATAAAAAGTTGCAAAAATGCAACTAAATAAGTTGTTGATATTATTAAATATTTTTTATAGTTTTGCATTTCTGCAAATGTTGGCATGAAATTTGCATATACCCTTCTAATAGGTTGTCAAAAATTTAGTGATTTATTACCTCTTATCTGATTATAGCTTTTATCTTTTATTTTTGTTAAAAAATTAGTTTAATGTAGTTAGTAAAAATTTTTTGGTTATTATGTATAGTAGGAAAAGAATTATTTTATAAGCCGCACTTTTTAGTGCTTTTGTTTTGTTGGTTATAAGCCTCGCTTGCACTCAAGAGCAACCCTAACTTACCTATAAGCCCCAAAAAGCCTAAGCTAAAAATTAAAAATAATACTTGACTTTTATTATTCTTTTGGTATAATAAGACTTAACAAAACAAATAAACAAAGGAGGTTAAAAATGCAAACAACAATTAATTCCTGGAACGGCAAGTTTAAGCTGGTTGTCAACAAGAAAAGTTTTAAACTGTATAAAAACAACAAATTAATCTTAAAAGAAAAAATCCAAGAAAATAAAAGTATTTACAACATCATCAAGAATAAAATTGCACCTGATGTCTATAAATTTGGAAGTTTTACTATCAGATATTATGGAAGTTATGCAGACAGCACCGACTTAGAAAGTATAAAACAATATATCCAGAAAATAAGTCAAAATAAAGGCTTTTTTGCAGGACTTGCAATTGATTCGTATGATAATACCCCTAAAATTACAGTTATAGGAAAAGATAACAAAGGCACTTTTTATAAAAGTTTTTCAAGATTAGAAGACTTTGAAAAGTTTCAAATTTAACCTGACTTTTAAAGTTATTTGGATATAATAAAAAAATTAAAAGGAAGACTAAAAATGGAGATTTATAATAAATGTGGAAGCTATTGCTACCAAATATGCCCTAGATGTAAGCAAGTTGTTCTATGTGAACACTGCTTATTAGATAGCCCCATGGTTAAAGACTTCGTATGCTCAGGAATTAAAAAATGCAGCCAGGGATCAGCTTTTTCTA
>JAMOPP010000164.1 GCA_027064405.1 Desulfurellales bacterium | reverse complement strand
CTTATGGGAATAGGCGTTTATCCCGAAGATGACGACTTGAGTCTTGGTATGGCAGGTATGCATGGGACATACAGGGCTAATATGGCTATTCAATATTCGGATCTTCTTGTTTCAATCGGTGCGAGATTTGATGATAGAATTACAGGAAAGCTATCGGAATTTGCTCCTTATGCTAAAATAATTCATATAGATATAGATCCTACAAGTATAAGCAAGAATGTAAAAGTCGATTATCCTATCGTTGGAGATGCAAAGCTTGTTTTAAAAGAGTTAAATTCGATACTTGATGAATATTCAAATATTAATTGGAATGAGATTAGAAAACCTTGGCTTCAACAGATTGATAAATGGAAAAATGAGCATAAACTTGCATATGATAAAGAAGATGAAACTATTTTACCTCAATTCGTAATAGAAAAATTGGCGGAAATAACAAAAGATGACGATCCTATAGTGTCAACCGAAGTTGGACAGCATCAAATGTGGGTAGCGCAATTTTATACATTTAAAAAGCCGAGAAGGCTTTTAACGTCAGGCGGTCTTGGAACTATGGGCTTTGGATTTCCTGCAGGGATAGGCGCTCAGTTTGCAGATTCGGATAAACCTGTTTATGTTTTTGCAGGAGACGGCAGTTTTCAGATGAATGAGCAGGAACTTGCAACCTTAGTTGCCTACGACAAACCCGTAAAAGTTATAATACTTAACAATGGATATCTTGGTATGGTTAGGCAATGGCAACAGCTCTTTTACGGAAGAAGATACGCCGCTACAGATATAGAGGTGCAGCCTGATTTTGTAAAACTTGCTGAGAGTTATGGAATTAAAGCCAAAAAGATAACAAAAAAATCAGAAGTTGAAGATGCTTTAAAAGAGATGAGGGAATATAACGGTCCTTATATTCTAAATGCCGTTATAGTAAGAGAGGAAAATGTGTATCCGATGGTGCCTGCAGGTGCTCCAATAAATAATATGCTTTTGACTTAAGGAGTGGATTATGAAGAGAATCTTTTCAATTATTGTTGAAAATGAAGCAGGTGTGCTTTCACGCATAGCAAACCTTTTTTCCGGAAGAGGATATAATATAGAAAGCTTAAATGTTGCACCTATAGATGAAGAAAATTTATCAAGGATGACCATTGTTACAGAAGGTGATGAACAGATTTTAGAACAGATAGGGAAACAGCTTAATAAACTCATAGATGTTATTAAGGTAACTGAATTTGGAGATGTACCGTTCGTAGAAAGAGAAATGGCATTAATAAAAATGCATACCGATCTTGGTACAAGAGCTGAAGTGTTAAGAGTTGTTGATATTTTCAGAGGAAAAATCGTTGATGTATCCCCTGATTCCTACACGGTTGAAGTTACGGGAGATTCAAACAAAATAGATGCAATACTTAATTTATTGCATCCGCTTGGCATAAAAGAACTTGCAAGAACGGGAAAAGTGGCTATGATAAGAGAGAATAAAAAGTAGGGAGGATTTTAAGATATGGCTATGACTATTTATTATGAAAAGGATGCAGATTTATCCTTAATAAAATCTAAAAAAGTTGCTATCATAGGTTACGGTTCTCAGGGATATGCACATTCCAACAACTTAAAGGACTCAGGTTGTGATGTTGTTGTAGGATTAAGAAAAGATTCTAAATCTTGGAAAAAAGCTGAAGCTGCCGGGCTTAAAGTTATGGAAACAGGTGAAGCGGCAAAATGGGGAAATGTTATTATGATTCTTGCACCTGATGAAATGCAGCCTGAGATATACAAAGAATCTATAGAATCTAATCTTGACGATGGTGATACGATAGCTTTTGGCCATGGATTTAATATACACTTCGGACAGATTGCTCCAAAATCCACAATAAATATAATGATGATAGCACCAAAGGGTCCCGGACATCTTGTAAGAAGAGAGTATGAGAAGGGTAGGGGAGTTCCTATGCTTATTGCTGTAGCAAATGATTATTCAAAGAATACGAAAGAATTGGCATTAAGTTATGCATCTGCAAATGGAGGAGCAAGGGCAGGAGTAATAGAAACTACATTTAAGGATGAAACCGAGACAGACCTTTTTGGAGAGCAGGCAGTTCTATGTGGAGGAGCTACGGCTTTGGTAAAAGCAGGTTTTGAAACCCTTGTTGAAGCCGGATACCCCGAAGAGATGGCTTATTTCGAGACATTTCATGAATTAAAATTAATAGTTGACTTAATGTATGAAGGTGGTATATATGATATGAGATATTCAATATCAAATACCGCAAAATACGGAGATGTAACAAGAGGTCCAAGGGTTGTTGACGAGGATACAAAAAAGAGAATGAAAGCTATCTTGGCAGAGATACAAAACGGAAGTTTTGCAAAGGAATGGATTTTGGAAAATAAATCCGGCAGACCTATGTTTAATGCTCTTTTAGAGAAAGATAAAAATCATCCCATAGAAAAAGTGGGCAAAAAACTGAGAAATATGATGCCTTGGATTAAGGAATCTAAATCAGTTGATGAGAATAAAAACTAAAAATGAAAACGAAAGAAAAGGATTTTATAGCAAAAGAGGGATACCCCTTTATTATGGGAGGCTTTGCCTCCTCTTATCTTTTTTATAAAAAGAGGATGATTTTTCCGGCTCTTTTATCTGCGGGTTTCGGGACTTTTAGCAGTTTCTTTTTTAGAAATCCGAAAAGAGATATACCGGTTATGAAGCACGCATTGGTAAGTCCGGCTGACGGCGTTGTAATTTCAAAGGAAGACTCTTATGAGAGGTACTTTTTTAAAAAGGAAACCAAAAGGATAAGTATCTTTATGTCATTGTTTAATGTGCATATAAACAGGTCTCCTATAAACGGGAAAATAATAGATATTGTTTACAATAAAGGTAAATTTTTACCTGCTTACAGAGAGAAAGCATCTATGGACAATGAACAAAACGCCTTTTTGATAGAGGGCAAGAGCGGAAGAAGAATAGTTGTTGTCCAGATAGCCGGAATGGTAGCAAGAAGAATAGTGAACTACAAACAGCCTGAAGATGAGGTTAAAAAAGGTGAAATTATAGGTTTAATAAGATTTGGTTCAAGGCTTGATGTCTATGTTCAGGATGATATAGATGAATTTGTTAACCTTAACGAAAGCGTCAAAGCAGGCGAAACTATCCTCGGTGTATTTAAATGACGGATAAAAATCGCAGAGCCGTATATATTCTACCAAATCTTTTTACAACAGCAAATATTGCAGCGGGTTTTTATAGTATATTAAGGGCATATGACGGTCATTTTCTGTCGGCTGCCTGGATTATAATACTTGCCGTTTTATTTGATAATTTAGACGGTAAAGTTGCAAGATTAACTCACACAGAGAGTCAGTTTGGCGTAGAATACGATTCTCTAAGCGACCTTATAAGTTTTGGAATTGCTCCATCATTTTTAATGTACAGCTTTGTTCTAAAAGATTTTGGAAGATTGGGCATTATAGCTGCATTTTTATTCCTTCTAACCGGAACACTTCGCCTTGCAAGATTTAACATACAGACAAATCATAAAGATAGCTTTATAGGACTTCCAATACCCGGAGGCGCCGCTACGGTTGCTTCTATGGTGTTGATATCGATGCATTTTAATTTGAATTATGAAAAATATAATTATATATTCTTAATCGCCACCTATACTCTATCATTCTTAATGATAAGCACTCTAAAATATAAAAGTTTAAAAGATGCAAGCACGCATAAAAGGATTTCGATAAGAACCTTTGCGTTAATTATTTTAACTCTATCATTGATAATTTTTAAACCGTATATTTTTGTACCTTTAATATCTTTTTCGTATGCAATTTTAGGTCCTACCGAATCTTTATATAAAATATTTAAAAGAAATTTTAGAAGAGAAGGAAAAAAGCAGGGGGTGGAACATGAGTGAAAGAAAGATTGTAATTTTTGACACTACGCTAAGAGACGGGGAACAATCTCCGGGCGCAAGCTTAAACACTGAGGAAAAATTATCTATAGCAAGACAGCTCGAAACCCTCGGCGTTGATGTTATTGAAGCGGGTTTTGCCGCTGCATCTTTGGGTGATGCCGATGCAATCGCAAAAGTGGCTCAAGAGGTTAGAAGACCGATAATTGCATCTTTAGCAAGGGCAACAAAAAGGGATGTCGAAGAGGCAGGTAAAGCTCTCTCAAAAGCGGAAAGGGGAAGAATACACACATTTATCGCCACAAGTCCGGTTCATGTAGAGAAAAAATTAAAAATGAGTTATGATGCGGTAATAGATGTAGCTGTGGACTCTGTTAAATTGGCAAGAAACTATACCGATGATGTAGAATTTTCCGCTGAAGATGCTACAAGAAGCGATTGGGATTATTTGTGCACAATATATGAAAAAGTTATCAATGCAGGCGCAACAACAATAAATGTCCCTGATACCGTAGGCTATACGACACCTCAAGAATATTATGAACTTATACAATACCTAAAAAATAAAGTGCCAAACATAGATAAAGCCAATATAAGCGTACACTGCCATAATGATCTTGGCATGGCGGTTGCAAATTCTCTTTCAGCTGTCTTGGCAGGGGCAAATCAGGTTGAATGCACAATTAACGGATTGGGAGAGAGAGCCGGAAATGCAGCCCTTGAAGAAATAGTAATGGCTCTAAAGACAAGAAATGATTTTTACAAGGATTGCTATACGGAAATTAATACTGAAGAAATACATAGAACAAGCAGAATGGTAAGTAAGCTTACGGGTATTCATATACAGAGAAATAAGGCAATAGTGGGAATTAATGCCTTTGCCCATGAAGCTGGCATTCACCAAGACGGAGTTATAAAGGAAAAACAGACATATGAAATTATGAAGCCTAAGGATGTTGGTATTGAAACAAATAACTTTGTTCTTGGCAAACACTCTGGTAAACACGGACTTGAAAAAAGACTTAAAGAGCTGGGATACGACCTTGACAAAGAAAAACTGCTTGATGTGTTTAATGACTTTAAAAAACTTGCCGATAAAAAGAAAGAGATATATGACGAAGATTTAAGGTCTATTATAGAGGAGAAATTCAAAGTTGTTCCTCAAATATACAAACTTGTTTCTCTGCAGGTTGTCTCAGGAAGTAACACATCACCTACTGCAACCATTAAACTTGTAAAAAATGAAGAAGAATTTCAAGATGCTGCATTGGGAGACGGGCCTGTAGATGCTACATTTAAATCTCTTGAAAGAATTACATATGTAAAGGGTAAGCTTTTAAGATATGACATACAAGCTTTAACAGAGGGTAAAGATGCAATAGGCGAGGTTATCGTAAAGGTCTATTTTTCCGATATTGACAAAAATATTTTGGGAAGGGGAACATCTACGGATATCATTGAGGCAAGTGCAAAAGCCTATCTTGACGCAATAAATAAAGCTTTAATGTATATGTAAATAAAATGGAAGACAAAAAAATAAGCTGTAGTGTATGTGCATGGAGAGCAACCTGTAAAAAACAGTTCCTTATGAAGGAGGGTTATGCTCTCCATTGCCCGGACTTTACATTTGATATATCTTTAAAGAAAAAAGTTGAGAAAAAAGATGACAAAAAGAGTGGCTAAATTTATATTTCAGAACTCTTTGGAATTGGCAAAGAGTATTGAGGGTAATACCTCTGTTTTATTTTACTACAATGATGTAAAAGACTATCTTGATGAAGATTTTGTTAAAAATAACGATGTAAAAAAAATTATCATCATAAGAGAAGAGGAGAAAGAAGAGGATGATAAGATAATTTTTGAGAAACTCAAAAGCTTGGGAA
This sequence comes from Desulfurellales bacterium, assembly GCA_027064405.1. Lineage (GTDB taxonomy): Bacteria > Campylobacterota_A > Desulfurellia > Desulfurellales > Hippeaceae > JAMOPP01. Next base: position 29,263 of record JAMOPP010000164.1, on the reverse strand, counting down.
ATCTAATTGTAGCTCCCTCCATAAATTTTAACAGAATGAATAAGGTAAAGATAGCATTAATGATGTGTATGTCATCCGGTATGTTGTCAAAAGATGAAAATCTAATTGCATTAACGGGTGTTTCAGACAGTATAGATACTTCTATTTTTATAGATATATCAAAGGAAAAAGAGCTGCTTAGTTTTAAGGGTGAGATTGATTTGGAGAAATCGGTTAAACCTGAGGTTTTTGAGAGAATTTTAAGAATAGCACTTGAACTTGCAAATCAGGGCAGAGAAGGAAAGAGTATCGGTGCCATTTTTATACTTGGAGATAAAGAAAAGGTGTTGGAAAATGTTAAGCAAATGATATTTAACCCTTTTAAGGGATACAATCCCGACGAGAGGAATATACTAAAGGTTAATCTTGATGATACATTGAAAGAGTTTAGTCTGCTTGACGGTGCTATTTTAATTGATGCAGATGGTGTAGTAGAATCCGCAGGAGTGTTTATAGCAACATCTTCTGCTGTTACTGAAGAGATACCGAAAGGTTTGGGTTCGCGACACCTTGCCGCCGCATCCATTACAGCTTTAACAAATGCGATAAGTGTAGTCGTTTCAGAGTCAACAGGGGATGTTACAATATTTAAAAATGGAAATTTAATTACAAGAATAGAAAAAGCCTTGTAGAAAGAAGGTTATTAAAATGGTGTTATTGGACGGAAAATCATTATCCAAAAAGATGAGAGAGGAAATCAAAAAAGAGGTCGAAGGGCTTAAAAAACAGGGTGTAATACCGGGTCTTGCAGTGATGCTCGTTGGAGAAAATCCGGCAAGCCAATTGTATGTTAATATGAAAACCAAGGCTTGTGAAGATGTCGGTATTTATTCTATAAATCATAGAATGCCTAAGGAAATTTCCGAAGATGAACTAATAAGTGTAATTAAAATGTTGAATAATAATCCTATGGTGCACGGAATTTTGGTTCAGCTACCACTTCCACCACATATAAGGGAAGAGCGGGTTATAGAGGCAATAGATTACAAAAAAGATGTGGACGGGTTTCATCCCTATAATGTAGGAACACTCTCGCGAGGAAATCCTATGTTTTATCCATGCACACCTTTTGGTATAATGAAGCTATTTGAAGAATACAAAATAGAATTAAAGGGTAAGGATGTTGTTGTAGTAGGTGCCGGAAACATTACAGGCAAACCAATGAGTGCAATGCTTACAAATGCGGATGCTACTGTACAGTTATGCCATATACACACAAAAAATTTAAAGGATAAAACATCTAAGGCGGATATATTGATATCGGCTGTAGGAAAACCCCATCTTATTACTCAAGAAATGGTTAAAGAAGGATGCGTAGTTGTGGATGTGGGTATAAGTAAAATTAACGGAAAGGTTACAGGCGATGTAGATTTCGAGGGCGTGTCACAAAAAGCTTCATATATAACACCTGTGCCTGGTGGGGTTGGCCCAATGACTATTGCTATGCTTTTATATAACACTTTGAAATCAGCAATAAACAGCAAATAAGAATTACTTCCAATTTAAAATAAATTTTGTTAGACTATTTAAAGGAATTATGATGATTTTAAGTGGCGAATTAAAAGACGATATTTATGCTATTATTGAAAATTTAGGATTTTCGGTGTACGATATAGAAACAAGCAACAAAAAAATAAGTATATATATAGACAAAGTTGGCGGTGTATCTATATCAGATTGCACTGATGTCAGCAGAAACTTAAGTGTTTTGCTTGATGTTGAATATAACAGTAGCGACTCTTACACACTTGAAGTTTCAAGCCCGGGAATAAATAGGAAATTGAGAACGGATGAACATTTTAAGGCTGCTGTGGGCAAAAAATGCTTAATTAAAACACATGAAAAAATAGGCGATACCAAAACATTTAGAGGTATCTTAAAATCAATTGATGAAAATAGTATATTGCTCAGCAATGATAAAGACATAGTGATAGAAAAAAATAATATAAAAAAAGCCAGAATTGATGCAATTTAAGGAGTAGAAAATGAAGGAAATTTTTGATATAGCACAGCAAATAGCCAAGGATCATCAGATACCTATGGAAAGGGTTTTTGAGTCCCTTGTTGAAGCTATAAAAACAGCTATGATGAGAAAATACGGAGAAGAAACAGAGATAAGAACATATGTAGATATGGACGCAAAGGAATTTAATGTTTTTGTGAAAAAAAAGGTTGTAAAAAATGCAATACGGGAAAACGAAATAAGTCTGCAAGATGCATTGCAAATCAATCCTGATGCGAAAATAGGCGATTTTGTGGAAATAGGCGTAGATGCCAAAAGCCTTGGAAGAATTGCCGTATCTTCAATAAAAAATGTTATTGCAAAACTTTTCAGGGATGTAGAGAAACACTCTGCTTTTGAAGAATATAAAAGTAGAGTAGGAACAATAATTGTGGGTGAAATTTGGAGTATCGGGGCTTACAACGACATTATAGTAGATTTCAAAAATGCCATAGGAATTCTGCCTAAAAAAGAACAGGGAATCAATGATAAATTTATTGTAGGTGAAAATATAAGGGCTTATGTTCTTGATGTCTTGGAGGAAGCTAAGGGTGTCAAACTCATACTGTCTCGTACTCATCCGGGATTTGTGAAGAAACTTTTTGAAAAAGAGGTGCCTGAAGTAAGAGATGGCAATGTAGAGATTAAATCTGTAGCGAGAGAACCGTCAAGAAGAACGAAGGTGGCGGTTTACTCAAAAGATTCAAAAATAGATCCTATAGGAACATGCGTAGGCTCAAAAGGGATAAGGGTTTCAGCTATTGTGAAAGAGCTTGGAGATGAGAAAATTGATGTTATAAAATGGAGTGCAAATCCATCAATATTCATAAGAAATGCTATGTCTCCCGCCAAGGTAATTTCTGTTGATATAGACGAAGACTTAAAAAGAGCCAAAGTTTATGTTGATGATGAAGAATTTTCTATGGCTATCGGGAAGGCGGGTGTGAACGCAAAACTTGCGGCAAAATTGACAGGTTACAATATAGATATTATAAAAATTTCAGATAGAGTGGTTAATGATGAAGAATCTTCAGAGAGTAGTTACAGTATAAGTGTAAATGATGAATATTTTTCTTAATGGTTGCTTGGAATTGAAAGGGGTGATAGATGAAGATAAGAGTTTATGAGATAGCAAGAAAATTAAACAGCAAAAGCAGTGTAATAATAAAAAAACTTAATGATTTCGGTATTGAAGCAAAGAGTAACTTTTCGGGTATTGAAGAAAAAGATGCTGAAAGATTTATGAAGCAATGGTCTGAAAAGAAGAAAAGTGCAATTAAAGAGGTAAAATCAAAAACAAAAAAAGTTGTTACGGACAATAAAAATACAAAAAAAGAAATGCATAAGGAAAAGCCAAAAACAGATCCCAAGCCACAAGAAAATAGCAGGACAAAACGAAGATTTAGAAAGGAAGCGTTTATAGAAGCTGTCACTCCTCAAAAATTAAAAACTAAGAAGAAGTACAAAAAAACAGAAAAAGAACAGGAAGAGAATGAAGAAAGCAATATCTTAAAGCTAAGCGAAGGCATAACGGTTTTTGAATTGGCTGAAAAACTGAATGTTGACTTTTCTGAGATTATTTCCAAATTCTTCGAACTTGGGGTTATGCTAAGAAAAAATGATATAGTTGACTTGGAAGCATCTAAAATAATAGCAGATGAATATGGATTTAAAGTAGAAGAAGAGGTTATAAAATCGACTAAATTTGCAGATTTAATGGATATAGAAGACAAAAAGGAAGATCTTCAACCGAGACATCCTATAGTTACCGTAATGGGGCATGTTGATCATGGCAAAACATCCATACTTGATGCCATTAAAACCACAAATGTAGCGCAGAAGGAAGCCGGTGGTATTACGCAACATATGGCTGCTTATTCTGTTAAGGTAAAGGGAAAATACATAACATTTCTTGATACTCCGGGGCATGAAGCTTTCACGGAGATGAGGGCAAGGGGTGCGCAAATCACGGATATAGTTATTCTTGTTGTTGCTGCCGATGATGGTGTTATGCCTCAAACCATAGAGGCTATAAATCATTCCAAAGCTGCCGGCGTACCTATTGTTGTGGCTATTAATAAAATAGATAAACCAAATGCAAATCCTGATAGGGTTATACAGGAACTTTCCAATTACGGTATTATTTCTGAAGAATGGGGCGGAGAAAATATTTTTGTAAAGGTGAGTGCAAAAAAACATCTTGGAATAAACGATTTACTTGAAAGTATTCTATTACAGGCTGAGGTTATGGAATTAACTGCAAATCCGAATAAAAGAGCAAAAGCCGTTGTTGTTGAATCAAAACTTGATAAAAGAATGGGTCCGATTGCAACAGTTGTTGTTAAAGAAGGAACGCTACGCCAAGGAGATTTTTACATAGTTGGAGCTCATTATGGAAAAGCAAGAGCTTTAATGGGCAACAATAATAAGAAAGTAAAAAAAGTTTTACCATCTTTTGCGACTGTAATTACAGGTATTCATGGGGTGCCTGAGGCAGGAGATACCTTAATAGTGGTTAAGGATGAACAGTCTGCAAAAAAAATAGCTGAAGAAAGACAGAGAGAAATAAAAAAAGTTATGCTTAATAAAAACGGCATAAGTCTTGAAAATATATTTGAGCAGGTAAAAGAGGGTGAGATTCAAGAGTTGCCTATTATTTTAAAAACGGATGTAAATGGTTCTGTAGAAGCGATTGATGCTGCATTATCAAAGCTTTCAACCGATGAAGTTTCGGTTAAATTAATACACTCCGGAGTCGGTGCCATAACAAAAAGTGATATAAACTTAGCATCAGCATCAAATGCCATAGTTTTAGGATTTAATGTGAGACCGACCCAGGAAGCCCTAAAAATATCCAAAGATATGCACATAGATGTAAGAACATACAGTGTCATATACGATATTATTGATGATATTAAAAAATCTTTATCCGGTCTTCTGTCGCCTGAAGAGAAAGAGGAGGCAATCGGAAGAGCTGAGGTTAGAGACACATTCAAGGTGCCAAAAATTGGTATTGTGGCAGGATGTTATGTGACATACGGAAAGGTAACGAGAAATGCCAGAATAAGAATTTTAAGAGATGGGGTTATCATTCACGACGGTCCTATAATGTCATTAAAGAGATTTAAAGATGATGTTTCAGAGGTCAAACAGGGATACGAATGCGGAATAGGAGTTGAGAATTTTAATGATATCAAAGCTGGAGATTTTATAGAGGCTTATGTTATCAATAAAATACAAAGAGAACTATAGATAAGGACATATTTATGATTAGAAGAAATAATCCCTACAAAAGAAAAGACAGAGTGGAGCAGGAATTAAGAAAAGCCATATCAAGCATTATACAGTTTGAAATGAATGATGGAAGATTGAATGAGATTACACTAACAGATATTTCTTTAAGCAATGATCTTAAAAATGCCCAGATTTATATATCCACAAGCTTAAGTGGAGTTGACAAAAATGAGGTGTTGGAGCTTCTCGATAATGCAAAAGGCTACATAAAGAAAAATTTATCAAACAAAATAAAATTAAGATATATGCCACACTTACACTTTAAATATGATGATTCTATAGATTACGGCTTTAAGGTTGATAAATTATTAAAAGATTTAAAAGAAGAAGGTTGAAAAAGTGATAGAAAAAATAGGAAACATAATAAAAGAAAAAGATAGCTTTCTTATAGTTTCTCATAAAAATCCTGACGGGGATGCAATAGGTTCATCTTTGGCTCTTTACAGTGCTTTAAAGGATATGGGCAAAAATGTCCAGGTTGTTAATCTAACAAAACCGCCTGAGGTTTATTCTTTTTTAGAGGACTATGACATAATAGAGCCAATAAAAACGATGAAGAAAACCGATGTTATTATAGCAGTTGATACGGCAGAAATTGAAAGATGTGGCATAAAAAAAGAAGACACAAAAGATAAGATTTTTATTAACATAGACCATCACAAAACGAATACCCTCTTCGGAGATATTAATTTTATCGATGGTGATGCAAGTGCCGTGGGCATTATGCTATGGAGAATATTTAAACAGAACGGTATTGCTATTTCAAAAAAAACAGCTCAGTATTTATATGTAAGCATAATGACAGATACCGGTTCTTTTAGATATTCATCCACCACTCCGGAGACTATGAGAATCGCTGCGGATTTACTTGAAATAGGTGTTGACCCGTGGTTCTGTGCCTATAATATTTATGAAAGCAATACGCTTGAAACCATTAAGTTGTTGGGTCTTGTTCTTAATACACTTCAGGTGTTTATAGACGGTAAAATAGCTATTCTTTATGTGACCGAAGATATGTTCAAAAAAACCGCTACGCAAATTGAGCACTCTGAGGGGTTTGTAAATTACGCAAGAAGTATAAGAGGCGCTGAGGTAGGTATATTATTAAGGGAAGACAGGCACAATGTTTTTAAGATAAGTATGCGTTCCAAAGGTAAGATTGATGTTGCTCGTGCAGCTTCTGTTTTCGGAGGAGGCGGTCACAAAAATGCAGCAGGAGCCCAGATTGAAGGAACATTGGAAGAGGTTAAGACAAAAATTATTGACTCGTTTTCATTCCTTAAATAAATGAAATTTACCGTTAAAAATTCAGATAAATTTATAGAGATTAATGGTTCTAACGGGTCGTTATTAAATATACTTGCAGAGAATTCTATATCCATAAATGCGTATTGCGGTGGCAGGGGGATATGTAAAAAATGCAAGGTAAGATTTCTAAAAAATATTCCTGCGCCCAACGAAATAGAAAAACAAAGTTTTACTGAGCAGGAATTAAAAAGCGGAATAAGACTTGCGTGTATGCACAATGCGGTTGAAGATTCCATTGTAGAAGTTTTTGAAAATAAGCCGAAATTTTCAAATTTTGATGGAGATGTATGCACTGATGATGATAAAAATTATATTGCACTCGATATAGGAACAACAACAATTGCGCTTTCTTTTGTAAAAAATGGGAAAGTTGCAGAAAATGTAAATTTTCTTAATCCTCAAATGGCATATGGAGCGGATGTGTTATCGAGAATCAGCTTTTCTAACAACGGTAAGACTGATATTTTAATTAATATTCTACAATCCTCCATTCTTAAAATTATTGAACAAATTAAAATGAAACATAATGTCGGTAAAATTGATTTTATGATAGTCTCCGCAAATCCTACAATGCTTGCGTTTTTTTTCTCAAAAAATCCGACGAGTATAGGAAAATATCCCTATAAACCTGTGTTTTACGGTTCTTTATATACAGAATGGAACGGTATAGACACTTACACTCCACCTGTATTGAGTGCGTTTATAGGCTCTGATGTAACTTCAGGGCTAACTAAACTTGATTTCAACAAAAATTTTTTATTTTTGGATATAGGAACGAACTGCGAATTTGTGCTTAATTATAAAAACAGAATATATTCAGCGAGCGTACCTGCAGGTCCTGCTCTTGAAGGAGCATCCATAGATTACGGAATGACTGCTCAGGAGGGTGCGATTGAAAAAGTTGAATTTGACGGGATATTGAAATGCACAACTATTGGTAACAAAAAAGCAAAAGGTATTACAGGAAGCGGTTTAATCAGCGCAATTGCACTTTTAAGACGGTATAATATTATTAATAAACGAGGGAATATAGTCGAAGCCTGGGAGATTGAAGATGCTCCGCTTCAGCTTATTAATAGGATTAAAGAAAACCGTTTTCTGCTCGATAATAATATATTTTTGACGCAAAAATCAATAAGAGAATTTCAGCTTGTTAAGGCGTCACTTAATGCCGGTATTCAAATATTAATTGATAAAACGGGTTTGTCGTTTAACGAAATTGAAACGGTATATATGTCAGGCGGTTTTTCAAAAAATATCTCAAAAGAGGATATTTTTGAATCCAACTTGCTTGCTTTTAAAGATAATGTGGAATTTTTGGGCAATTCATCTTTGTCAGGTGCTCTACAACTTTTTTGTAAAAAGGAAAGGGAAAAGATAGAGTCCGTATCGAAAAAAATAGAGTATATTGAAATAGCCAATGAAGCAAATTTTCAGAATTTATACTTAGAATATATGGATTTTAAGTAAGATGAATCAGATTATTATTAATTTGACCGGGGTGGCAGCAGCATTGCTTACAACCTTCAGCTTTGTGCCTCAATTTTTAAAGATTATAAGAACAAAAGAAACTAAGGGCATAAGTCCGATTATGATAATACAAATAATGCTGGGCTTAATTTTATGGATTGTTTATGGACTTTTAAGGCAAGATATAGTAATAATAGCTGCAAATAGTGTTGGCTTTCTTATTATACTTGCCACCCTGTTTGCATATTTAAAATATAGAAAGTGAGTTTAAAGAATGAAGTTTTCAGTTGTAACATGGAATGTCAATTCGGTAAGGGCAAGGATAAAGAATGTAGTTGAATTTTTAAAAAACAACGAAAGCGATGTTTTATGTATGCAGGAGACAAAGGTTGAAAATAGAATGTTTCCTAAAGAGGAGTTTGAGAATTTAGGCTACAACATTGCATTATTCGGTCAGAAAAGATTTAACGGGGTTGCTACGGTATCAAAAAAGCCCTTTGATGAAGTAAAAACCAAACTGTTTGAAGAGGAAGATAAGCAAAGAAGGGTTATTTTAACAAAAATAAACGATATAACCATAATAAACTCCTATTTCCCCAACGGTAAAAGTCCTGAAAGTGATAATTTTAGATATAAACTTGAGTTTATAAACGGTTTCAGAAAATATATTGAAAATAACTACTCAAGCGAAAAGGATAAAATAATAATAGTCGGAGATTTCAATGTTGCAAAAGAGGAGATTGATGTTTATGATGTCAACTCGATGGTGGGAAAAATAGGTTTTCATCCCAAAGAGAGAGAGGCTCTTTTAAATTTTTATAATTGGGGTTTCACCGATGCCTTCAGGCTTTTTAATAAGGAACAAGAGTTCAGTTGGTGGGACTACAGATTATCTTCATTTAAACGAAATATCGGACTGAGAATTGATTATATATGGATTTCAAAGCCTCTTATAAACTTGTGCACAAATTGTTACATTGACACGGATGAACGAGGCAAAGAAAAACCATCCGATCACGCACCAATGGTAGCTTCATTTGATATTTAAGAAGGAGGAGATATGAATTATCAAGATATCGTATTAACCTTATCTAATTTTTGGAAAAATAAGGGATGCATTATTTTACAGCCTTACGATATGGAGGCAGGGGCAGGTACTTTTCATTGGGCTACAGCACTCAAATCTCTTGATAAAGGGGATTGGAATGTTGCTTATGTTGCACCAAGCAGAAGACCTACAGACGGAAGATACGGGGAAAATCCAAATAGACTACAGCACTATTATCAATATCAGGTCGTAATGAAGCCATCTCCATTGAATATACAAGATATGTATTTGGAGAGTCTTGAAGAAATGGGCATTAAACTTAATGAGCACGATATACGATTTGTTGAAGACAATTGGGAATCTCCAACTCTTGGGGCTTGGGGACTTGGATGGGAAGTTTGGTTAGATGGTATGGAAGTTACACAATTTACATATTTTCAACAGATTGGCGGTTACTCCTTAAAGCCTATTCCCGTTGAGATAACATACGGAACCGAAAGATTGGGTATGTATATTCAGCAGGTTGATGATGTTTTTGATATGCAATGGAATGATAAATTTACATACGGTGATGTTCATAAGTATGATGAATATGAATATTCAAGATACAATTTCGAGACGGCAAATACGGATATGTTGTTTAAGCTCTTTGATATGTATGAAGAAGAATCACGAGCCTGCATAAAAGAAAAATTAGTTAGACCATCCTATGATTATTGTATGAAATGTTCGCACACATTCAACTTGCTTGATGCCAGAAATGCTATAAGTGTGGCGGAAAGAACGACATATATAAGAAGAATAAGGGAAATGGCTGCAAATATAGCAAAGGTTTATATGGAGGATAAATAATGAAACTTCTTTTTGAACTTTTTACGGAAGAACTTCCGGCATCAGAAATGAGTGGTTTGGAAAACAGGGTGCACGAAACACTTACAGAATTATTAAAAAGCAGAAATATAGATTTTAAAGATTTGGTTGTTTTTCTAACACCAAGAAGAATAGCTTTTAAACTTGAATCTAATGATGTTATAACAACAAATGACAAAAAAATTACAGGTCCTCCTGCTTCTATTGCTTTTAAAGACGACAAACCTACAAAAGCATTGAATGGCTTTTTAAAGAAAAATTCAGTATCCTTGAAAGATGTTCAAATAGAAAAAACAGAAAGGGGTAACTACGTCTATATAATTGAAAAAGGTAAAAACATAGATGTTAAACCTATAATGAGTGAAATTGTACACGATTTTTTACATAAACTAAATTTTAAGAAAAAAATGAGATGGGGAAGCGGAGAATTTGAATTTGTCAGGCCGGTGCACAATATAACATTTACCATTGATGATGAAGTTATAGATTTTAATTTTGCGGGCATAGACTCAACAAGCTACACATATGGTCATAGATTTTTAAGTAAAGGGAAAATAAGATTAAGTTACGAAAATTATCTGAAAGAGTTGGAAGGTGGCTTTGTTATTGCAGATCAGAATAAAAGAAAAGAAATAATTTTAAATCAGATAAATGCCGTATGCAAAAAAGAATCCGCAGATGTAGTATACGATGAAGAACTTCTTGAAGAGATAGTCAATATTAATGAGTATCCCAAAATTGTAGTCGGAGAATTTGAAGAGGAGTATCTGTCTCTTCCAAAAGAGGTTCTTATAACATCAATGAAAGATCACCAAAGATATTTCGCATTTTTAAGAAAAGGTAAGCTTTACAATAAATTTGCCGCTGTATCCAATATTGAAACGGACGATATGAATATAATTAAAACGGGATACGAAAGAGTTTTAAGGGCAAGGTTTAATGATGCAAAGTTCTTCTTTAAAGAGGATTCAAGTCATAAACTTGAAGATTTTGTTGAAGGTCTTAAAAATATGACATTTCACGAAAAGCTTGGAAGTCAATTTGAAAGGGTAAAAAGAATTGAATCTTTGAGTGAATTTTTATCTAAAACGCTTAATTTTGATACAGTTAAAGCAAAGAGAGCGGCATACCTTTCAAAAGCAGACCTTTTAACGCAGATGGTTTATGAGTTTCCCGAGCTTCAGGGCGTAATGGGAAAAGAGTATGCAATAATATCAAACGAGGATAAAGAGGTTGCATATGCAATATATGAACAGTATCTGCCAAAACAGGATGAACTTCCAAAAACAGACACCGGCGTTGTTTTATCACTTGCAGATAAAATAGATTTAATAACAGGTGGCTTTATAGCCGATTTAAAGCCAACAGGCACAAAGGATCCCTATGCACTAAGAAGAGCGGCTCTTGGAATAGTGAGAATTATTATTTCATCAAAAATCAATTTAAATTTAAAGGAAGTATTTGAAAAATCAGCAGAGTCATATGGTAAAAAAATTAACATAGAAGAGGTTATTGATTTTATCAAGGTTAGATTTAAGAATTATTTTAGCGAATATTCTTATGATACATTGGATGCAATAGCGTCGGTAGGTATATACGATATTTACGGTTCATATTTAAGGCTTGAAGCGTTAAAAAGCTTTTTTGATTCGGATAAACAAAAGAGTAAGAGATTTGCAGTCAAAAGGGTATTTAATATAGTTAAAGATTTTAAAAATGATTCTGTAGATGAGTCTCTTTTAAAGGATAAAGAAGAAAAAGCCCTGTTTGAGGCTATTTTGAAAATAGAGGAAAAAAGCAGAGAATATATAAAACAGAAAGACTACAAAGGCTTGCTGAGCGAAATATCCTCTATAGAAAATGAAATAAATCAGTTTTTTGATAAAGTTATGGTTATGGATAAAAATGAAAAAGTGAGAAACAACAGACTTTCACTATTAAACAAACTTAAAAAGCTGGTTTATTTTGTTGCTGATTTTAAATTTTTAGAGATATAAAGAGGTTTTTATGCTTAATTTAAAAAATGCTATGGGACTAACATTTGACGATGTATTGCTTGTGCCTCAAAAATCGGATGTTCTTCCAAGAAATGTCTCCGTATCAACTGTTCTATCCGACAGATTGCAGCTCAATATACCCATTATTTCCGCTGCTATGGATACTGTTACGGGGCAGAGAATGGCAATAGCTATGGCAAGACATGGCGGTCTTGGCATAATACATAAGAATATGAGTATAGAGGAGCAGGTTAAGCAGGTTTTGAGGGTTAAAAAATCAGAAAGCGGAATGATATTAGATCCTATAACCATATCTCCGGATGCAACAATAGGGGATGCGCTTGCCTTAATGAGTCAATATCACATATCGGGTATACCGGTTGTTTTAAGTGACGGAAAACTTATAGGTATTATAACAAATAGAGATGTTCAATTTGAGAAAGATTATTCTAAAAAAGTAAGTTCGGTTATGACGAGAGAAAATCTTGTCGTGGCAAGAGAAGGAATAACACTTCTTGAAGCAGAAGAATATTTAAAAAACAACAAGATAGAGAAATTGCCAATAGTTGATAAAGATTTTAAAATTAAGGGTTTAATTACAATAAAAGATATTAGGAAAAAGAAACAGTACCCCAATGCATCAAAGGATATTCACGGAAGACTGCTTGTGGGGGCTGCAATCGGCACAAAGGATGGTGTTGAAAGGGCAGATGCCTTGGTTAAAGCCGGTGTGGATGTAATAGTTGCAGATTCTGCTCACGGTCATTCAAAGTATATTTTGGAACTTGTTGAAAAGGTAAAAATCAAACACCCCAATATAGTATTAATAGCCGGTAATGTAGCGACAAAAGAGGGTACAAAAAGTCTTATTGAAGCCGGCGCAGATATAGTAAAGGTTGGAATAGGTCCGGGTTCAATATGTACGACGAGAGTTGTTGCAGGGGTTGGAGTACCACAGATTACCGCTATATCCGAATGCTCTGAAGAAGCTGCGTCGTACGATAAAAAAATTATTGCAGACGGAGGAATAAAATTTTCAGGTGATCTTGTAAAAGCTATTGCAACGGGGGCAAGTGCGGTTATGATTGGCAATCTGCTTGCAGGAGTTGAAGAATCGCCTGGTGAATCTTTAATATATCAAGGAAGAAAATACAAGGTATATAGAGGTATGGGTTCCATAGGTGCAATGAAAGAAGGCAGTAAAGATAGATATTTTCAGGATGAAGTGGAAACGGAAAAACTTGTTCCGGAAGGCGTAGAGGGTAGGGTGCCCTATAAAGGAAATGCGGGTGATGTTATCTATCAACTTATAGGGGGCTTACGCTCAGGAATGGGATATGTGGGATGCTCAACAATAAACGAACTGAAAAAAAAGGCAATATTTGTTCAGATAAGTCCAGCCTCATTTAGAGAAAGTCATGTACACGATATTATAGTAACTAAGGAGCCACCAAACTACAATGTATAAAAAAGCTGTTTTTTCCGTTATTTTCTTGATAATATTTTCGTTGAATGCTTTTTCCAGGGATATTGAAGTTTATTTTACACCTTCATACAAGGCTCTCGATGTCTTGGTTGATTTGATAAATTCCAGTAAAAAATCGATAGATATAGCTATGTATGATTTCACATCAAGACCCCTTGCTCAAAGTATTGTTTCGGCAAAAAAAAGGGGAATAAGCATAAGGATTGTTCTTGATAAAAAATCAAATAATCCAAAAGAAAACAGATATACGAAATATTTATACCTCAAAAATAACGGAATTGATGTAAGATTTGCAAAACCTCATAGGCATTGGGATAGAGACGGCATTATGCATAATAAATTTGCAGTTTTTGACGGAAATATCGTATCTTCGGGTTCGGCAAATTGGACGGCGAGTGCTTTTGCTATGAACGACGAAAATATAGTAATAATTCATCGTTTCGATATAGCAAATGTTTATGAAAAGGAGTTCGAAATACTTTGGAAAAAAGCAACGCAAAGGTAAAAAGAATAGCGGATGCAAATCTCAATCGATTAAGGGAAGGACTAAGGGTTGCCGAAGATATATCAAGATTTATACTTGACGATAAAGAGATATCGGGAAAAATTAAGAATATTCGCTCGGAAGTTTCGTTAATTCAAAAAAGATACAACGACTTTATACTGTTTAGAGATACTAAAAATGATGTAGGCAAAACAATTAACAGCAATATTGAAAAGGTGAGAAACAGTATTGAAGATATTGTTTATGCTAATTTAAAACGCATAGAAGAATCATTGAGGGTTCTCGAAGAACTCTTTAAGATGATAAATATAGACGATTCTTTGCAATTTAAGAAATTGAGGTACGAAAGCTATATTTTGGAACAGGATATTATTTTAAAACTTAAAAAAATGGCGGTTTAATGGATACAAAACATATAAGAAATTTTTCAATTATAGCACACATAGATCACGGAAAGAGCACTATTGCAGACAGAATTATAGAAAATACAGGCGGACTAAGCAAAAGAGAGATGAAGGAACAGGTGCTTGACAGTCTTGATGTTGAAAGAAAACACGGAATTACAGTAAAGGCTCAAACAGTAAGAATAGAATATACCCATAATAATGAAAAATACTATTTGAATATGATAGACACACCAGGTCATGTTGATTTCGGATACGAGGTTTCAAGAAGTCTATCTGCCTGCGAAGGCTGCCTGCTTGTTGTGGATGCAACACAGGGGGTAGAAGCTCAGACAATAGCAAATGCATATCTTGCAATAGAGCACAACCTTGAAATAATACCGGTTATTAATAAAATAGATTTACCTTCAGCTGATATAGAAAAGACTAAACATGAGATTGAGGATGCTATTGGAATAGACACATCGTCTGCACTTAAAGTTTCCGCAAAACAAAATATAGGAATAGATACCATACTTGAGGCAATCGTTAAAAGAATTCCGTATCCTAAAGGAAACGACACTGCTCGGTTAAAAGCACTTGTTGTAGATTCCTGGTATGACAACTACAGAGGAGTTGTTTTTGCCGTAAGAATTTTTGAAGGTTCCCTTAAAAGAGGGGATAAAATCAAGATTATGTCAAATGGAAAAGTGTTTGAGGTTGAAGAACTCGGTGTTTACACACCAAAGCAGAAAATTATAGAAAAACTTGATGTAGGAAGCGTAGGATATGTAATTGCAAATGTTAAAAATATAAAAGATGCATTGATAGGCGATACAATTACCCTTGAAAATAACCCAAGTGAAGAAGCCTTTGAGGGGTTTAAAAAGCCTAAACCCTTTGTTTATGCAGGTATTTATCCAACCGATACGGATAAATATGAAGATTTAAAAGAAGCACTCGGAAAACTTCAGCTCAACGATGCGTCGTTAACAATAGAGCCTGAGAAATCAGACTCACTCGGTTTCGGATTTAGATGCGGATTTTTGGGCGTTCTAAGTATGAATATAACAAAAGAAAGAATTGAAGATGAATTTAATCTGGATGTAGTTGCTACAAGCCCAAGTGTTGTATATAGGATTGAGAAAACAAATTCCGAGGTCATTGATATATACAATCCTTCGTTACTTCCTGAGCCACAGAAGATATCCGGTATATATGAACCTTTTGTTATTGTTGAAATTATTACACCATCAGAATTTGTA
Source organism: Desulfurellales bacterium (assembly GCA_027064405.1). GTDB lineage: Bacteria > Campylobacterota_A > Desulfurellia > Desulfurellales > Hippeaceae > JAMOPP01. Next base: position 13,596 of record JAMOPP010000164.1, on the reverse strand, counting down.
GGCAATATACTAAGGCTTCTTCAGGATAAGCGTGGCAATCAAAAAAATATGACATACATTTCTCAAGATAGAGTTTTAATTAAATACTCCATTCCTCTTTCGGAGGTTATTACCGATTTTTATGATAAACTGAAGTCGTTGTCAAAAGGATACGCCTCTTTTGATTACAATTTTGAGGGATTTAAGAAATCCGACCTGACAAAACTTGTAGTAATGATAAATTCAAAAGAGGTTGACTCCTTCTCGATGATAGTTCCAAAGGAAAAAGCGTACAGAATGGCAAGGGATGTGCTTAAAACCCTAAAAAAATATATACCGAAACAGCTTTTTGAAGTTAGACTTCAAGCAAAAATAAACGGGAAAATAATAGCCAAAGAACAGATTGGAGCATTAAGAAAAGATGTTTTGGCAAAATGCTATGGCGGAGACATCACAAGGAAAAGAAAACTGCTGGAGAAGCAAAAAAAGGGTAAAAAAAGAATGAAACAGATTGGGAGCGTAGCGGTTTCCAAAGAGGCATTTATCAAACTTATTGAGGCGAATAATTCTTAATATAAATTTTTTATATTGGATAAATCAGCGTAGTAATAGAAAAACAACGATTTTTTAGGGAGTATTTATGGAAATACTGAAAAGGTTTTACAATGTATCGCTAAGATTCAAAATATTGTCGCTTTACATATTGGGACTTTTATTAATGGCAATATTCGGATACGGATATTTTTTTTATACTCAAATTAAAAACACAAACAGAGAAATAGCGCAGATAAAGAAAGATATAAACGAACAAAATAAAGATATGATTAAAACTGCTGTTTATGTTGCCGAAAATATAGTAAATACATCTTTATATCTTTACGAAAAGGGAATTATAAGCGAAGAAAAAGCAAAAAAAGTTGCGATAGAAGAGCTGCAGTCCATAAAATACGGCAAGTCGGGCTATGTTTGGTGTATGACTCAAAGTGGAATATTACTCGTTGATCCCCCAAGAGAAGATTTAGTTGGTAAAAATGTTTTGGGCATACGCGATAAAATGCATTCTGCATTTTTTAAGCAAATTCAATCTACTCTCTCTATTCATAATAGTGCATTTATTGAATACTATTGGAATTATCCGGGTATTAAGGATAAGCAATTCAAAAAACTTGCATATGTTAAAAAGGTAAGAACTTGGAATTGGATTATAGGTAGCGGTGTTTATTTAAAAGATATAGAATCGAGATTTGATGTTTTAAAAGCAAAAAAAATAACTGAACTTAGGAATTCTATAATAGAAAGCATTATGCAAGGCGGAATACTCTCGAGCATGGTTTTATTAATACTGTTCATATTTTTGAATAAAATTGTAGGTTCGATAGAAAGGGTGTCTGAGGCTTCTAAAAGGTTATCTACGGGTGATGTTGATATAAATATGAAATTTCCTGAGAAGGCAAATGGCGATTGTTTGGGAAAGCTTATAAAAAATACGAATAAGTATATAGAAAACACCTACTACTTAATGCATTTTAAAGAAAATATAGAAAATCAGGATGCATTAAACGGTATTTATCAGCAGTTGGCGGAGCTGTTAGAAGAAAAATTTCTTATAGATAACTATATTATATGTAGCAAAATTGGTTTTAAATTCAATGTAGTTCTTGAAAAAGGCGATAAAATTAAAAAGTATTATGAATTTTTCCAAAAATGCTTAAAGGACTTTGAGTCTTCAGAAAAGCATAAAACCGTTGAATGCAATATAGATAATAATGTAAGTTGTTTATGTATACCTATAATATCGAATCAGAGTACGGTGGGTATGGTTTACATAATAACAAATGAAAAAAATCAGGAATATATAAGAGAAAACCTAAAATTACTTGAAAATTTTATAAAAAGCGTTGCTCACTCTATAAATGTTAAGAATTTAGAAAGTGCTTTGAAAATGAAAAGCTTAAGAGATGAACTAACGGGGCTTCATAATAGAAGATTTCTAAATGAGGTATCACAGACATTAATGTCATCAGCAGCAAGGCGCAAAATAAGGATTGCGGTTGCAATGATTGATATTGATAATTTTAAAAAAATTAATGATACTTACGGACATCTTGCAGGTGATTTTGTGCTAAAAAATGTAAGCCATATAACAAAAATATTATTTAAAAGAAAGAGTGATATGATTATTAGATATGGAGGCGAAGAATTTTTGGCTGTATTACCCGATATGGAAATCAACAAATCCATAGAATCTCTCGAAGAGTTAAGAAAATCTATAGAATCCGATGTTGTGGTTTATGAAGGAAATGAGATAAAAATTACAATAAGTGTAGGCTGTGCTTTTATCCCTGAAGATGCAAGCGAACTTGAAGAAGCCATAAAATACGCAGATATGGCACTGTATAGAGCAAAGAATACAGGTAAGAATAGGGTTATTAGGTTTTCGAAACATATGATAGAAGACTACAAAAAGGAGCCGTAAAAATGAATAAAATAGCTATGATAACAGGTGCATCAAGCGGAATAGGGAAATCCTGTGCTGTGCTTTTTGCAAAAAACGGTATTAATTTAATTATTGCTACACGAAGAGTAGAGAAATTAACCGATGAAGATATGGTAATAATGCCAACTCGGCAGGCGTCCGCCACTATGGATATAAAGAACTACGGGAAGTTTTAATATGATGGAAACCGATTTTGATTTGAAATGGGTTGCGTTTGAAATAACTCCTCGTTGCAACTTAGACTGCATACACTGCAGAACAAATGCATCAATGCAGTTAAAAGATGTTTTAACATTTAAGAATATAACAGATACGATAGATGAAATTGCAAAAGAATTTAAGCCTGTTGTTGTGTTAACGGGGGGAGAGCCTCTTTTAAGAAATGATGTTTTTGAAATTGCCGATTATATAAGGGCACAAGGTATGCGTGTAGGTCTTGCTACAAACGGAACATTGGTTGATTATAGCAAGGCTTTAGAGATAAAACGGCACATAGATATAGTATCTTTAAGTATAGACGGTTCAAGCAGTTCGATACATGATGATTTTAGACATATTAATGGAGCATTTGACAAAACAATAAAAGCGGCAAGTATTTTTAAAGAACTTGGCATAAATTTTATTGTTAATTCTTCTTTTACAAAAAGAAATCAAAATGACATAGAAAATACATACAGACTGTCAAAAAAAATTGGTGCAAGTGCATGGTATATGTTTATGATTGTCCCAACCGGTCGAGGTGCAGACATAAATGACGAGCTTATATCAAAAACAGATTATGAAAAAATATTGAAATGGCATTTTTATATGGAGCTTAAAGAAAAGGATATCTTCGTAAGACCCACTTGCGCACCTGAATATTATGCAGTATGCGATATAGAAGCAAGGAAAAACAATATAGACTATACAAGGAGAAATTTAAGCTTTTCGACAGGGGGAGCAAAGGGGTGTCTTGCAGGACAAAAGATAGCGTTCATAAATTATGAGGGAAATGTAAAACCTTGCAGTTATTTTTTAAGAGATGCCGGTAATATTTTGGAAAAGGGATTTCTTGATATTTGGCATAACTCTAAAATTTTCAAGGATATGAGAAACTTTAATTCTTATAATAAAAAGTGTTCAACTTGCAAATACATAAATGTTTGTGGAGGATGCAGAGCCAGGGCGGATGCGTATTATGGAGACTATCTGGCGATAGACCCTTACTGCTTTGTGTAGATTTTTGATTACTCGCCCTATTTAAAGATAAAGCAGTTTTTTTGCAATATAGATGTCATCTTGTGTTATGCGATAAGTTTTTTATGAAACTTGCATTTTTATGCCATATCGATACAATTCGCTTTATGATTAACTCTAAAACAAAAGGTTATATAAGTGCTCTGTTCGCCACTATGTTTATGGGCAGTTTGGGAATATTTATCAAAAATATTCAAACATCACCGTCTGTAACAACATTCTTTAGATTATTCATATCGGCTTTGCTTATGTTTTTTGTTGTTGTAATGCAAAAAGATATAAAAGAATTAAAAATAGTGCCTTCGAAAAATTTAGTTTTAAGCGGGGCAGCACTATCTGCGAGCGTAATATTTTACATAATAGCAATTCAAAGAACATCTATGTCAAATGCAGTGTTTTTACTCTATTTGGGACCTGTATTTGCATCACTTGCCGCTTTTCTATTTCTCAAAGAAAACTTAACGAGTATTGATGTTCTGTCTCTTGTTTTGTCTGTATTGGGTATTTTATTTATGTTAAAATTTAATTTTCATTTTAAAGGTATAGATTTATACGGAACAATTTGCGGAATTTTAGCAGGCTTTACTTACGGAATGATTATTTTTTTCAATAGAACCATAAAGTCCAATGTGAGCCTTAATGTTAGAAGCTTTTATCAATTTTTGTTTGGAAGTTTAATAGTATTGCCATTTGTTATTAAAGATTTTGATGTTAAAACTGTAGAGAACGATATTCTTATTCTTGTCGCAATGGCTTTTGTATGCGGATTTTTAGGTATAACACTTATGTTTAATGCAATAAAAAGATTGCCGGCTGTGGAATATAGTGTTTTATCTTATCTTGAAATGTTTTTTGCAGTTGCATTTGGAGTGTTGATTTTTAATGATAATTTGGAGCTATTTAAAATAATAGGTGGAATGTTAATAATTTTCTCAGGTCTAATGCAGATTTTTAAAAATGATATATTAAAGAAATTTTCTAAAACATAAATATTAAAGTTAAATCTTAACGGGTTGCTCTGTGGCGGTATCATAATTTGTACCGTTTCAAATCTTCATTGACTTTTTTTTGTATATAGATAAACTTAAGGAAATGTGAAAGAAGGAGGAACTTACAATGATGCCAAGCTGGCAAGAACTTTTGCCTATTCTAATTATATTAATCATAATTTTCGGAGCAAAAAAACTTCCTGAGATAGGCTCCGGATTGGGCAAAGGAATAAAGGAATTCAAAAAATCCGTAAAAGATGTGGGTAAGGAAGAGGACGAAGACGACAAAAAAGATAAAAAAGTAATAGAAGCCGAAACAGAAGAAAAAGGAAAATAATTTATGAGAGCAAGGATAGACAGTATAATAATTAAATATTTAAAAGCAAAAAACCTAAATTCCGATATATTGTATTCTATAGAATATCCTAAACAGGAAGAATTTGGCGACTATTCAACCAATATTGCTATGCTTTTGTCAAAGCAATTAAAGAAAAAACCGTATTTAATAGCTGAAGAATTTAGGGATATGGCTTTAGATGAAAATCTATTTGAAAGAATAGAAATTGCCGGGCCAGGGTTCATAAATTTCTACATAAAAAATAGTGTTTTTATTGAGGAAATAGAAAAAATTAATAATGACACGAGTGGCTATTTTAGACCGAATGTAAAAAAACAGAAAATTCAAGTTGAATTTGTGAGTGCTAATCCAACGGGACCTTTACATATTGGTCACGGAAGAGGTGCTGCCATAGGAGATTCAATATCAAGAATTTTGAAATTTGCCGGTCACGATGTTGAAAAGGAGTACTATATCAATGATGCCGGTCTTCAGATGAGAATGCTCGGCATATCGACATTTATAAGGTATAAACAACTTATGGGTATGTCTGAAGATATACCAAAAAACGGATACAGAGGCGAATATATTATTGATATAGCAAAAGATATTATGGCGGAATATGGCAGTAATCTTTTAAATAAAAATGAGGATGAATCTATTTCCATATGTATGGAGAAAAGTTCAGAGGTCATACTTAAAGATATTTTAAATACACTTAGTAATTTCAGGGTAAGCTTTGATAATTTCTTTAAGGAGAAGAGGCTGTTTGATTCAAATGAGGTTGAAAACTCGATATCATTCTTGAAAGATAAAAATTTAATCTATGAAAAAGACGGTGCTTTATGGTTTAAAACAACTAATTTTGGAGACGATAAAGATAGGGTTTTAAAGAAAAGCAATGGAGATTATACATATTTCGCAAGTGACATTGCCTATCATAAAAATAAATTTATAACAAGAAAATTTGATAGGGTTATAGACATATGGGGAGCGGATCATCACGGTTATGTAAAGAGGATGAAGTCTGCAGTAAGCGCTCTTGGAATAGATAGTGATAACTTAAATGTTATATTAATTCAGATAGTAAATCTACTTAGAGACGGTGAAAAACTATCTATGTCAACAAGAAAAGCCGAGTTTGTTGAACTTGATAAGGTTCTTGAAGAGGCAGGGGTCGATGCGGCAAGATTTATGTTTTTACTTCGTAGCGTAGATTCTCATCTCGATTTTGATGTATATTTGGCAAAGAAACAGAGTAGCGAAAATCCCGTATTCTACGCCCAGTACGCCTATGCAAGAATATCAAATATTTTTGCTCAACTTGACAAAAACTACGAGATAACGAACAAAAATTTAAGTTTATTGTCAGATAAATACGAAATAAATCTGATAAAATCTGTTGTTAAGTTCAAAGACTATATTAAAAAGGCACACGATGAACTTGAACCCTATCATATAGCAAGGGGTATTTTGGAGATAGCTGAAAAGTTGCATAAGTTCTATAACCATATAAGGGTTATAGGACAAGAGAGTAATCTAATGGACGCTAGACTTGCTCTGTTGGATGCAGTCGCTAAAACATTAAAGTTGGGTTTCGATTTGATAGGAATAGAAGCCAAAAAAAAGATGTGAGGTTAGAAAATGGAAGATAACAATAAAGACAGAATTAAGGAAATTCTTCAAAAACAGAAGAATAAATCAGGTACAAAAGTAATTATTATAGTATCTGCGATAATATTGATAGTAGGTATTGCGGCAGGATATATAATAAATTCATTAGTGAGTACAAAGAAGACAAATACGGCAATAACATTAAATCAAATGAGCAAGAATACGGATGAGGAGCAAAGTAATCCGCAATTTGACAGCAATGATTTGCAAAATAGTGCAGAAGATTTAGGCTCTAATAATAGTGAAGAGATTAAGACATATGCTATTCAGTCTGACAATTCGGATAAAAATAATACCAAAGACAATTTATCCGAAGGGGTAAGCACGCCTACAATAGTAAATCCCTATTCTGATAATAAAGGCAACGAGAGTAGTCAAAGCACTTACAAGAACAATAATAATGTATTTCAGCCCAAAGTAAAAAAGGTTTTAGAGCACAAGAAGACGACTGTTGCAAAAACAAAAAAACATAGAGTGCTACACAAAAAAACCGTACATCATCTTAGAAGGTATGTAATACAGGTTTCATCAAATCTTAATCGTTCACAGGCATTGAGAAATGTATTAAAACTTAGGAAATGCGGTCATAAAACATATTCTAAAAAGGTTGTTGTTAATAACAAGACATATACCAGAGTTATGGTAGGTCCTATAAGTGGATATTCTGCTGCAAAAGAAGAGTCTTTAAATATAAAAAGGCAACTTAAGCTTGGATACTTTCCCATAATTAAAAGGTATGTTAAAGTACCCTAACATAAGCCCGAATATTTTAAGCATAGGCTCTCTGCATTTAAGGTGGTACGGTGTAGCCTATGCATTAAGTTTTATAATAGCTTATTTTTATTTAAAAAAAAGACTGCAAAAATTTAACAAAAAATACCTAACAGATGATGTTTTTTTGTATATAGTTTTCGGAGTAATCTTAGGTGGAAGATTAGGATATATTTTTATATATAATTTTTCTTATTATATTGAAAATCCGATAAGAATGTTATATATATGGAAAGGCGGAATGAGTTTTCACGGAGGATTGATAGGCGTAGTAGTGGCAGGATTTTTATTGGCTAAGAAATACAATATAGGTTTTTATCAGCTTGCTGACGAAGCTGTGGTTATTGCTCCAGTTGGGCTCTTTTTTGGCAGAATAGCAAATTTTATAAACGATGAATTGTGGGGTAGGGCAAGTAATGTTCCTTGGGCTGTAGCTTTTCCTTCAGGGGGATATATACCAAGACATCCTTCCCAGATTTATGAAGCCCTGTTTGAGGGTTTTTTTTTGTTTCTGATAATGTTCTACAGTCGTGATAAATTTATTAAATATGAAGGATTTTTATTTTATACATTCATTTTATTGTATGGAATATTTAGATTTTTTATAGAATTTACGAGAGAACCTGATATACAAATAGGTTTTATATACGGGCTAACAATGGGGCAGTGGTTATGTTTAAGTATGATAATAGTAGCAATTATAGGTTTATTTTTTAGATACAAAAAAAGGAGTCAATAGTGGATTTAAAGAAGAGAAAAGAAAAATTTATTGAAAAAAAGAAACAAGACATACCGATGGTTGTTATGGAAAGAAATTTTAATATGCTATATGCAGAACCGTGTGATCTCTATGAAGAAATTGGAAATGATATTAAATCTATTAATAGAATAAAAGATATAGAAGAACTCTATAATGTAGAAAATGAAAAAAGCGCAGTCATAATTGATATGAGAGAGAAAGAATACACCCCCGAAATGGATGATATTACCCTGTCTAAACAGTTAAACAGCAATCTTATAGTAATTGCCGAAGATATAATTTTGGAAAACTATCAAGTATTTTTGCATAGAGTCTTTGGTATGGACGGAGTAATTTTTAACACATCTTATGTTGACAAACAGACGATAAAGGATATTCTTTTGTCATCCTTACTTCTTGGCACTACGCCTATATTAAAATTTGACAATGAAGATGAAATGAAAAAAATAGAGGATTGGAGTATGGTTAAAGTTGTTCTGATAAACAATAAACAATTAATAACTAATATGCCAAAGAATGTTAAAATCATTTCGGAAGAAATATGCGAATCAGGTCAAAAAATTGATGCCTGCATATTAAAGGATTAAAAAATATGAAACACATAATTGACAATGCAAAAAAATTTTACTTTATAGGAATAGGCGGAATAGGTATGAGTTCCATTGCCCAATATATGCATGCAAAGGGCAAAATTATTACAGGCTCAGACTTGAATCTGAATTCGTCCGTTAAGCAGCTTATGGCTTTAGGGTTAAAGATAAATATAAGCCATTCCATACAAAATATCACAGATGATATAGATGTGGTGGTTACTTCTTCCGCAATTAGGGACAATAATATAGAATTGATTTATGCGCAAAAGAAAAATATACCCGTAATTAAACGATATCAGCTCTTATCCCATATTATAAATGAAAAAAAGTCGATTGCAATAGCAGGTTCTCATGGAAAAACAACAACAACCTCCCTTTGTGCGTCACTTTTTAAGGAAGCGGGATTAGACCCAACCGCAATAATGGGCGGAAAACTGCGCAATATAAACAACAATGTAATGATAGGCGAAAGTGAATATTTTATAGCCGAAGCAGATGAAAGCGACGGAGGTTTCTTGCTTCTTAATCCGCATATAGGTGTTGTGACCAATATAGACAATGACCATCTCGGATTTTATGGTAATTTTGAAAATGAAAAAATAGCGTTTAGAGACTTTATAGAAAGCTCATCAGTAAAAATACTAAATTTCGATGATCCTATAATAAAACAGATTAAAAATGATTACAAGAACTGTATAACTTACAGTATAACATCGAAAAAAGCCGATATATACGCTTATAATATCACTGTCAAGGATATGAAAAGCTTCTTTGATGTCAAAATAGGTGATAGGATTTTAGAAAATATTGAAATTGGCGTTATAGGTCTTCATAATGTTTCAAATGCACTTGCTGTATGTGCTATTGCACAAGAGTCAGGAATTAAAGAAAGTGTTTTAAGAAAAGCGTTTGCTGAATTCAAGGGTGTTGATCGAAGGTTTACATATCTTGGGAAATACAACAATCTTGATGTTTATGACGACTATGCACATCATCCTAATGAGATTAAGGCAACGATTTCCTCTGCAAAACTTATATCTAATAAAGTTTATGCAATATTTCAGCCCCATAGATTCTCAAGGACTTCATATCTTATGGATGACTTTTCCAAAAGTTTTAAAAATATAGATAAAGTTTTTGTACTCGATGTGTATTCTGCATCAGAAGAGCCCATTGATGGAATTAATTCACTTGCTCTTTCTGAAAAAATCAACAAAGTAAGCGGGAATGCCGTATATATAAATAATTATGAATCTTTAAAGAAGCATTTAGACCAGATTGAAAACAAGGGTGTGCTGACCGCTCTTGGAGCCGGCAGTATATCTCAAATAGCAAAAAAACTTGTGAATGATAATTAAAACAATACCTCTATCGCATTTAACAACTATACATTTATCGGGATACTCCTATTTAAATATCGTTGAATCAATGGAGGATTTAGCAAGTGTTGAACAGGATTACTTTATAGGCGGAGGAAGTAATATAATAATTAAAGATAATTTTATAAAACTTTTTAAACTCTCAGAAAAATTTTCTTATATAAGAATAGAAAATGATATGCTTATTGTAGGTGCAGCTACAAAAATGTCTAAGATTATGCAATTTTGCATAAACAATTCCATCTCCTCTTTGGACTTTTTATACGGGGTTCCATTGAGTATAGGCGGAGCTGTTTTTATGAATGCCGGCGCATTTCAAAATTCCATTAAAGATAAGCTGATTTATGCAAAAGTATATCTAAAGGGCAGTGGGGTGAAAACTTTATATTGCAATGAAATTAATTTTTCCTACAGAAAAACCTCAATTAAGGGAATCGTTACGGAAGCCGCATTTAAATATGAGAAAGATGATAGGCAAAACCTTATTTTAAAAGTAAAAAAAAATATAAGCACAAGAGTAAAAAATGCTCACATACACAACACATTTGGCAGTGTTTTTAAAAATCCAAAAGATGCGTATGCCGGTAAGTTAGTAGAAGATGCTAAATTAAAAGGCTTCATCAAAAACAGTGCCAAAATATCAAACAGACACGCAAACTACATAATAGGCTCGAAAGAAACGGAAGTTTATGATATACTTTTTTTAATAGACAAGATGAAGAATGATGTATTTAAACTATTTTCCGTAGAGTTGGAAGAAGAGGTTAAAATAATATGAAAAAGATAGTTGTTGTATGTAAAGGGGATTCAAAAGAAAAAGAGGTTTCTTTAAAAAGCGGCAAAACCGTATATGAAGCTTTGCTAAAAAATTTCCAAAATGTTGAATGTTTGGAGTGTTCAGACAAAAAAAGTTGCATACAAGAGATTGCGACAAAAAACCCGGATCTTGTTTTTATAGCTCTCCATGGAAGTTGGGGGGAAAACGGTTATCTACAGGCTGCTCTTGATATGCTGAATATAGAATATACAGGTTCAAATTGTGAAAGTAGCGCTTTATGTATGAATAAATTTGTCACAAAATCCATATTAAAAAATATCAACATACCTACACCAAAAGGTATTCTAATTAATAATTGTAAGGATATCGACGATATTGATTTTTATCCTGTATGTATAAAGCCGAATAGTGAAGGCTCGTCTATAGGTGTATATTTTGCAAATAACAAAGAGGAGCTGTTTGAAAGAGTTAAAGAACTATTAAAAGAGTTTAAAGATATTTTAATAGAGGAAAAAATTGAGGGAAAAGAGTTGACTGTAAGTGTCATAAACGGTAAGGCGCTACCTATCATAGAGATAAGACCAAAAAAAGGTTTTTATGATTACAAAAATAAATATACTGCCGGTTCAACCGAATATATAGTTCCGGCTCCATTGGGAGAGGATATAACAAGACTTTGCCAGAAATTAGCAATAAGAACCTATCAAGCATTGGGGTGTTCTTCAGCCGCAAGGGTTGATATGTTAATAAGGGATAATGTTCCATATGTTCTTGAAGTTAATACAATACCGGGTATGACGGCGACATCTCTTCTGCCAAAGGCGGCAAAATCCGACGGTATTAGCTTTGAGGATTTAGTTAAAATTATGGCACTTGAAAAATGATAGACTATAAAAATATTAACAACGATGAAAAGAAGTTAAAAAAGCATAAACCGGTAATATTAAAAAATGTGGGCATTATCTCTTCTATCTTTCTATTCGTGTCGATTATATTTTTATTTTTCTACGCATATAAAGCTTATATGGATAACTATTTTAAATTAAGAAATGTGGCTATATCCGGAAATAGAATTTTAACCATAAAAAAAATAAAAAATATTGCACAAACAAACAGTCCGAAGTCTATGTCATTCTACAGTGAGAAAAAGATATATTCCAATCTTATAACAAATCCGTGGATAAAGAAGGTAAGTGTTGCAAAAATATATCCCGATACTATCTACATAAAACTAAAAGAGGTGACACCTGTTGCGGCATTGCGTATAAATAAAAAAATATATATCATTGATAATGACGGATATTTAATAAGTGAATACAAAAACGATGTGAATATTCATATAAATAAATTAATGCAATTAAGAACAAAGAATCAAAGTTATTTAAATAAACATTCTTTATTAAATTCTATTTTTAAAACATATAAAAAGTTAGACAATATTGACAGAATAGATTATATTGATATTGTATTTGACAGTCGCCAGCTTGCACATTTTAAAAGTGGTATAAATGTTGTTGTTAACAGTTTAAGCTGTCCGAACAAATCGTTTGACAGGCTTAAAAATAGATGGAGTGAGTTTTTAAGAGAGAAAAACAACTTGGAAAACATCAGCATATGTTTCAATAATAAATTTGTATTAAGATGGAAAAAAGGAGATGTTAAGTGAGTGAAGTTATCAACAATGATACAATTGTAGGATTAGACATAGGAACGACAAAGATATGTGCAATAGTAGGTAAAAAGACCCAAGAGGGTCAAATTAAAATTATAGGTATAGGGCAAACACCTTCCAAAGGATTGAGAAAAGGTGTTGTTATTAATATAGATGAAGCCGTTGCATCAATAAAAATGGCTGTAGCGCTTGCAGAAAGAATGAGTGGCGTTAAAATAGAAAGTGTATATGCGGGCATAGCCGGCGGGCATATCCGCTCCTACAACTCAAGCGGGGTTGTTGCTATTAAAAATTTAGAGGTTGCAGAATCTGACATAAGAAGGGTTATTGACGCTGCAAAAGCCGTTGCCATTCCTCCTGATAGAGAAATTATACATATAATACCTCAGGAATTTATAGTTGATAATCAAGGCGGAATCAAAGACCCAAGGGGTATGAGCGGAACAAGATTGGAAGTTAGGGTGCATATAGTTACAGGAGCTGTTGCAAATGTTCAAAACATAGTAAAATGTTGCCAGAGAAGTTCTTTAAAAGTTAACAATATAGTTCTTCAACCCATTGCTTCAAGTCAATCAATAATACTTCCTGAAGAAAAAGATTTGGGCATAGGCTTAATTGATATAGGCGGGGGCACAACGGATGTTGCGGTTTTCGTATCCAACTCAATAAAACACACCTCTGTAATATCAATAGGTGGTGACCATATAACAAATGACATAGCCATAGGTTTAAGAACTCCATTTAAAGAGGCTGAAGAGATTAAAAAACAGTATGGATGTGCTGTGTCGGATGTGGTTGATAAGAGTGAAACAGTGGAGATACCGGGCATAGGTGACAGGCAGTCAAGAAGTATTCAAAAGTGTCTTCTTAGCGACATTATAGAGCCGAGATTTGAGGAAATATTTTCTCTTGTGAAAGAAAACTTAGATAA
>JAMOPP010000163.1 GCA_027064405.1 Desulfurellales bacterium | reverse complement strand
TGCAAAGGGTGCAAAGGTAAGCGACCTCGTTAATGCTTTAAATAAAGCGGGTGCAACACCTCGTGATATGATGTCAATCTTTCAGGCTCTAAAAGAAGCCGGTGCACTAAATGCCGATTTGGAGATAATGTAATGATTGATATGAATGGAATCAGTCAGATTAACCATCCCGCAGGTGAAAAAGAGTTTGCTTTAAAAAAGGCATGCGAGGGCTTTGAAGAAATTATGCTTAGAGAGCTCCTATCGGAAATGGATAAAACCGTTCCAAAAGATCCTCTGCTTAAAAATTCCGCTGCAAATGGAATTTATAAATCTATGTACACGAATGCATTGAGTAATAAAATCGCAACCGAATCATCCTTTGGTATAGGAAAATTGCTTTTTGATTCTTTGAAAGATTATGTAAGCTACAAGAATCTGCCGAAAAAAATTAATATTAAACCGTTAAAGGCAGAAACAAAATTTATAGACAAAAATATTAAACATAGCAAAAATAAAGAAGAGATAATTAATAACGCCGTAGATAAGGCATCAAAAAAATACAAGGTTCCAAAGCAGCTTATATACGGAATAATTAAAGCTGAATCGGGATTCAACCCTAAATCCATATCAAATAAAGGTGCTGTGGGACTTATGCAACTTATGCCTCAAACCGCTTTAGAAATGGGAGTTAAGCATATATGGAATATAGAGGAAAATATTATGGGCGGAACCAAATACATATCATCTTTGATTAATAGGTTCAAAAACAGTAAAATGGCAATTGCAGCCTATAATGCAGGACCCGGGAATGTTTCCAAATATAAAGGAATTCCTCCCTTTAAAGAAACACAAAATTATGTTAAAAAGGTACTTGCTTACAGTAAAGAATACTAAAGTTTTTTGCTGTTAATCCGATTTAAAGGTTAAGAAAAGTTTTTAAGAGGTGCCGTATGAAAATTGACAATTTTATTGGAGATGTGCTAAGCAAGTACACAAGGAATACAAAAATAGAAAATGCAAACAAAACTCCTATAAAAAGAGATGAAAAGACAGAAAGCAGTGATAATGAAAATTTAGAGGATAAGGTTGAAATTTCACAGGGTGCAAAGATTCTGATGGAGCTAAAGGGAGAAGATTCAGACAGGAGTGACAGAATAAAAGAGGTTAAGATGCAAATTGCAAACAATACATACAAACCGCATATGGACGAAATTGCAAATTCCATACTAAAGGAGTGGAAGGATGAGTAGCGGAAAGCTAAAAGGTGTTCTTTCGTCGCTTGTTGATATATATGAAAAACTTTTATCAGCTAATATGCAGGAGAGAGAGAGTCTTGTAAATATGGATACTGAAAATATGATAAGAACTATAGAGATTGAGCAGTATTTGAGCTTAAAAATACAGGAGCATAAAACAAGTTTAAAAAATATCCTTCAGGATGCGAATGCGGAAAATGTAAGTGAATTTCTTTTTCTTGCAAGCAAAAATGAAGATGTTGACGATTTAAGAATTTTAAACGGAAAGTTGCAGACTTTGGTTAGCCAATTTGAAAGGGATAAAGAGATAAACAAGATGATAGTAGAGGAAAATATTTCATTTTATAACAATATTATGGATTTATATTCAACTATTTTGGATAAAAAATCTCAGCGTTACAATAAAGACGCAGAAATGAGTGTTAATCATATTAATAAAGCTGTGAGCGTGAGGGTTTAATGCCTACTATTTTTGACGGTTTAAATATAGGAAAAAGCGGATTATACACAAATCAGATGTCGATGAATGTTGCAGGCAATAATGTTTCTAATGTCAATACGCCGGGTTACTCAAGAGAGAGAGTCGAAGTTGTAAGTTCCACACCAATGTTTACGCAGCCCGGGACATTTGGCACAGGTTCTGAAGTCTCGGAAATAACAAGCGCAAGAGACAGCCTTATAGATAAAAGGGTTAGGCTGGCGTATAATGACCAGGCATTTTATGAGAAAATGAGCTCAACACTTGGTGAAATAGGCAATATCTTTAATGAAGAAAACGGAGTAGGTTTAAAACAGTCTCTTGAAGATTTTTTTAATTCGTGGCATGCCCTTGCTCTAAATCCTGATTTGGAAACTGCGAGACAGCAGGTTTTAGAAAAGGGGCAGACGCTTAGCAGCAACATAAATAGTGTTTACAGTTCTTTGGAGGATGTAAAAAAGGGCCTTGATAATCAGATGGGTACAACGGCACAAGAAATAAATAGCTTATCCAAAAGGATTGCCGAGTTAAATTATGAAATAAGTAAAGGCGAGCTTGGGGATAAAGATCATGCAAATAGTCTTCGTGACACAAGAAGCGTTCTTATTGACCAATTAAATAAATTATCGAACATAACGGTTATGGAGGGCTCCTACGATCAGAACACAAAACCCGAAATGACAATACTGCTTGGCGGAAAACCTATAGTTTCGGGAATTACATACAATGAAATTTCAGCTCAAAAATTAAATGGAAAGCAGTATAACAGTGTCTATTTCTTGAATCAGGACGGAACAAGAACCGATATAACAAAAAAAATAACAAAAGGCGAACTTGGTGCAGAGATAAATGCAAGGGACAATGTTATAGATTCATATCAGGACGATTTAAACGATATAGCTCAAACCCTTATACAGAGTGTAAATAAGGTTCATTCTGCAAGTACGGGCTTAACGGCATATACACAAGTTGCGGGAACCTCCTCTATTAAAGATACGAGTGTAATTTTAAGCTCAAAAGAGGCAACGGGATTTGATAGTGATGTTAAAACCGGTGCTTTTAAATTGAAAATTACAGATAAAGATGGAAACAGTGTCGGTGATTTTACAATTGCTGTGAATGCAGATGATACACTTGATAGTTTAAAAAATAAATTCAACTCAGCCTTGAGCGGATATGCCTCTATGAGTGTCTCAAGTATCAATCAGGGTAATATACAAATTAAATCGCAAGAGGGTTATAAATTCTCATTTACGGATGATACATCGGGATTTTTATCGGCAGCCGGAATTAATACATTTTTTGACGGACATAACGCTAAGGATATAAAACTTAACGCTGTTATGAAAAATGACCCGAGCAAGATAGCAGCGGGCAAAACGCTTCAGCCCGGAGACGGCTCAAGTGCGGAGAGTATAGCTCAAATCCAATTAACAAAAACTATGGAAAATAACACTCAGAGTATTGACGAGTACTACAATGCTTTTTTGGGTAAAATAGGTTCTACTCAGCAAAGATATGCGGATACGCTTACCGCAAAAAATGCTATAGTTCAACAGCTGAAAACCGACCAGCAGTCAATTGAGGGTGTTTCACTTGATGAAGAGGCGTCTAATTTAATTAAATATCAAAGGGCGTATCAGGCAAGTGCAAAATTTATATCGGTAATTGACGAAATGACTCAAACTCTTATAGGTATGATAAAATGAGGGTAACCGATAATATTTTATTTAACAATTTTCTATACAATGTCAATAAAGTGAACGAGCGCTCGTATAAGAATAATGAAAAAATGGCAAGTGGCAAGAGATTAACCGATTTATCAAGCGACCCGATAGCTTTATCTAAAGCCCTATCTCTAAAGGACATAAATAGCAGGTTTGAGCAGTACACAACAAATATCAATTCTGCAAATGCCGTATTTGACGCTGAAGACACAACCCTTGCAAATGTGGACAATCTGATACAGCAGGCAGGAGCACTTCTTATCAAGGGAGCTAATTCAACCAATAATGACGAGGCAAGTTCAACTGCCATATCTCAGGAGTTGGATGCTATAAAAGAAGAGATTAAAAATTCGGCAAACACTGTTTTCCAGGGAAAATATATATTTTCAGGATACAAAACGGATACGCCGCCCATCCAGAATAAAGTGGCTGAAGTAGCTATAACGGATAAAGACAAAACGACTACAGAGACAGCGGTAGCCGACAATTATAAAGATATAAATTCGTTTGACAGTGGCGATTACACAATAAAAATAAACAACAAGACGCTTTCTATAGTCGATTCAAGCGGTAATATTGTACCCATAGATGCTAACGGAAGTGACGAATCAAATGTAGGCGGCAATAGCCTTGCAACACAGATTGATATATCCGATAAGGCAAACCAATGGATTGACACGGGACGAGGCATAAAAATTAAGCTAAGTGAAGCCGATATAAATTCATCTGCAGATGTTAAAATATCCTACACGGCAGGCGGTAATAACCTTTATTTTGGTGATGACGGAGAGAGGAATGTTGAATATTCCGATAAATTATCAAGCCCCGTCAATGTAACTGCCAAAAGCATTTATAAACCCACAAATCAAACGCTTGAAAATAACAACTATTTAATTGATAAAAATACACAGGGTGCGGCAACAAAGGAAACAAAATTGACAGATATGATGCTTACCGAATCCTTGCAGAGCGTTAAATTGGAAACAGGTGATAAGATAGAAATAAACGGAAATGACCATAACGGCAACCTTGTAAAAGGTGCAATTAGCGTAACCTCAGGTATGACGCTTGCAAGTTTTACCAAGGCTGTAACTGCACTTGATTCCACTGAAGTTCTTGAAAATAACAGGGTGTTTACATTGCCCGAAGATAAATTTGCTACAGCGAGTACTAAATTGAGTAGTCTTGGCATAACATCAAACATAGATTTTTCAGGAGCTACACACGCAAGCACTGCTGTAAACGCCACTTTTACAAATTCAGCTGCTGCAACGCTTGGAGATTTGGCATCTTTCATATCTAACAATTTTGGTGTTACAGCTCAAGTTAAACACGGAATAATAGATTTGACGGATTCAACGCCCGGCAAAAGCAGCTTAAGGGTTAATGCTCAGACACACGATAATAATTCTCCTGTTTTGGGTGTTTTTTACGAAACGAGCAAGTGCGGAAGTGGCGGATTTAAAGATGTTGTTGATACATATGTTAAAGACGGTCGTTTGAATTTTGTCGATAAAAGACCCTCAGATAGTAAATTCAACCTTGAATTTAATATTACCGATGCATCCGACAACCCTAAACCCAATATTTTTGGTGTTTTTAATACAAAAACATACGGGCACGGAGTAGATGTTTTTAAAGAACTTGAAAATGCAAGCAGTGCCTTGAAAAATCCCGATGCCTTTAACCAAATTGGAACCCCTACAAACTGGAGTGAAGGAACTACGCTTACTCCGACTGTTTCCGGAAAATATTTCGGTGGCAATAATGATATATGGAGCGTAAAGGTTGTTGAAGGCTCTAACGATTTATCGCAAGCAGGTGCCGAGTCAAAATTAACGGTTCAGGACAGTTTAAGAAATACCGTTGCAAATATAGAGATAAAAAATAACGGCGGAAAATACGATATAAAAGTAACCGATAATGACGGTAAAATTATCTACAATGCACCTCAGCAGCATGACTTAAGCAAAATAGTTATAGAATCCAAGGGCGCTGAAAATAATTTCAATGCGGAGGGCGTTAACGGAACTGCCGGAGTTACGCTAAATCTAAGTCAAACAGCCTCTTTAACTCCGTCGTTTGCTCAAGGTGACAGTTTTTCTTTTAAGTTAAGTAACGCTATTGAAGATTCGATAGGAAAGTCAGAAAAGATGCTTAGTCAAATTTTATCATCAAGGGCAATAGTAGGTGCAAGAACAAAACGGTTTCAACTTGCAAAAAGCAGGATAACCACAACAAAGATATCAAATTTAAAGACGATTTCCGATTTGGAAGATGCAAATATGGCTGAGGTATTCTCGGAATATCAGAGAAACCAGGTTGTAATGCAGGCAACACTAAATATTGGAGCAAAGCTCACGGCTCACAGTCTTTTCGATTATCTATAAATATTCAACGATATCTCATAACAATTTCATTGTTTATTATCCTATTAAATAAAAATCATAAAAAAAGCTTGATTCGGTTTTTTAAAATACTATAATTTTTAACCGTAATTCTGATGTCTGTTTTTTTGAAAAGGCAATTGCAGATAAGAGGAGGATGAATGCTGACAAAAAGAATTATACCCTGCCTTGATGTTAAAGACGGACAGGTCGTAAAAGGTATTAATTTTGTAAATTTACAATATGCAGGCGACCCGGTTGAGCAGGCAATTATCTATGATAAGCAAGGAGCCGATGAACTTGTTTTTCTTGATATTACGGCAAGCTATGAAAAAAGAAAAACTATCATAGGCGTTGTGGAAAAAACGGCTGAAAATATTTTTATGCCCCTCGCCGTCGGCGGTGGTATAAAAAGTATAGGTGATGTGCGGGATTTACTCAAAGCCGGCGCCGATAAGGTTTCTATAAATTCTGCTGCTGTTAATGACCCTTCTTTGATAAATAAAACAGCTGAAATATTCGGAAGCCAATGCATCGTTGTTGCAATGGATGTTAAAAAAACAAAAGACGGATTTAAGGTTTTTATAAAGGGTGGACGGGAAGAAACCCGTTTTGAGGCAGTAGAATGGGCAAAAGAGATTGAGAAAAGAGGCGCAGGTGAAATACTTTTAACAAGTATGGACGCTGACGGAACAAAAAACGGATACGATCTTGAGATTACACAACTGATATCGGAAAGCGTAAATATACCTATTATTGCATCAGGAGGTGCAGGTGCCCCTAAGCATATGAAGGATGTTTTTGCAGTTGGGGCAGATGCGGCACTTGCAGCATCAATTTTTCATTTCGGCGAATATACAATAGAAGAAACAAAAAAATACCTTAAAAAAGAGGGAGTAAATGTCAGAATATAAATTTGCGCTTCTGGTTTTAAGCGATTCGAGGTCAAAAAATCCCTCAAGTGATAAAATTAAACCGATTGTTGAGGAATTAATAAAAAATATTGGCGGTTCACTTGATTTTTATGAAATAATACCGGATGATTCTGAGTTGATAAAAGAGAAACTGATTTTTTTCTCATCTCAAGCTGTCGATGTTATTCTAACAAGCGGTGGCACGGGACTTTTTGAGAGGGATGTTACACCTTCAGCAACAAAAGAAATTTTAGAATACGAGATACCTGCCATACCGCAGGCAATACTATACAACGCTTTAAACTCTACAAAAAGGGCTATGTTGTCAAGAATGGTTGCAGGTGTTAGAAATCATAAACTCATTATAAATCTTCCCGGCTCTCCAAAGGCGGTCAGGGAGGATTTAGAGTATATACTCAGCGTTATTCCCCATGCAGTGGACAAATTACAGGGAGACACTACACCCTGCGCTACATAGTTCTTTACAAAGTAATATATTGAATTCTTTCAAGGAGGTTATTTAAGATGGATATAAAATATAACTTAAAAGAGAAAAGCCAAAGAAGAATGGAGGAATTTAAGCCAGACAAGCCTCTTCCTTTCGGTGTTTTAAGAACAGACCATATGTTTGTAATGGATTACAAAGACGGAGAGTGGCAAAATGCCCAAATATTACCGTATGGCGATATCTCTATAGCGCCCGGAGCCGTTTCTCTCCATTACGGTCAGTCTATTTTTGAAGGTGCAAAGGCTTTTCAACACAAGGACGGTGAGATTTACACATTTAGAATTGATAAAAATGCCAAAAGAATGAATGTGTCGGCAGAAATATTGTGCATACCTAAAATACCTGAAGAAATTCAGATAGAGGCTATCCATTCGTTGATAGATGTTGACAGATTGTGGTTTCCGCAACAGGAAGGTGCCTCGCTGTATGTAAGACCTTTTATTTTCGCAACTCAGGATTCTCTCGGTGTTCACCCAAGTGAAACATATAAATTTATGGTTATTCTATCTCCAAGCGGACCATACTATCCTGCAGGATTTAGCAAGCCCATAAGACTTTTAATAACAGAAAAATTTCACAGAGCCGTATCGGGCGGAACAGGGAATGCAAAAGCGTCAGGCAACTATGCGGCATCATTAAGGGCAGGCGAATATGCAAAACGCTTTGGCGCAAGTCAGGTTTTATACCTTGACTCATCAAATAAATACATAGAAGAAGCAGGTGCTATGAACCACTTCCATATAGACAAGAACGGCACTGTTGTAATACCGACATTTACGGATTCGCTTCTTCGTTCTATCACCTCTGAGTCAATTATTGAGTTAGCGGATAAATTGAATATAAAGGTAACCCAAGAAAGGGTT
>JAMOPP010000162.1 GCA_027064405.1 Desulfurellales bacterium | reverse complement strand
TTTAGGTTTATCAATACTTTGATGCAATATAGTAATATAGCAATATCGTTAGTATAGATATGCTTACATTTTTCTATTCTCAACAGCTATAATTATATCATCCTCTATATCCTTCGTTTTCTCTATTATTTTTTTTAGATAATCACTTCCTAATATTTTTCTTATTTCCTTTACGGATTGTATTAGATTCTCGAATGCTTTTTTGCTGTCCGAATCCAACACCAGTTTTCTCAATGTGTATTTTGGAATAGTTTTGAAATTTTTTATATCTCTTATTAGCGTATTAATAAAAGGTATGATTTCTTCATCAAGATTTTCATATTTCAACAAAGATTTTAAACTGTTCAATGCCATGGTTTCTATTGATATTCCTGATGCGCTGCTTTTATATCTTTTCTTGAAGTTGTCCATTTTTGAATAGATTTCCCAAAAGTCTTTGGACAAATCAAGCCTTTTTGTATTAATACTGCATTTCGTTAGATCGAACATTCTCTTTATATCTATTTGATGTATATCTATGGAATTTTTGTTTTTCTCTCCTAAAACAGCAAACATAGCCAATCCTTTTTTTCTTACCACAACAACATTATCATGTGAGTATGGTTTCGCTGTTTTTACTCTATTTGGAAAATGCTGTATCCTATCTATTACTGCTGGGAATTGTTTTTTTATTTCATTAAACTCATTCCTGGCAAATGTTAAAAGACTCATCTCTTTTTCTTCTTCTTCCTGAACGGAATTTATTTTTTTAAACAAGCCACTTGCTGTGGGTTCCTCGCTTGGATCAAATATCTTTGAGTCTTCTCCTAAAGCATTATGTATTAGAAACATTTTTTGAGCGGCTATTTCACGACTTTTTACTATATCACTTCCTCTTTTTGTGGGAAAAAAATTATATATATATAATTTATCAAATACTTTCGAGCCTATTCTGTTTATTCTTCCCAGCCTTTGTATAACCCTTGTTGGATTCCATGGTATATCGTAGTTTATTATTAAACCTGCTCTGTTTAAGTTTACACCCTCAGAGAGCTTATCTGATGTCACCAAAATTTTATAGTCATCTTTTTTATTTTTGTATTGAGCATTGAAATTTTCGTTTATTTTAGAGTAAAGTGTTTTTGTAATATTACCAGAATTAAAAAGAGTGTATTTTTTCATATCTACATCAAATGATTGCTCAAGATATTTTACTGTATCAGTATATTCGCTGAATATGACTATTTTTCTCTTGGGTTCCTTCTTTAGGCTTTCTTTTATTTTTTCTGTTACCTTTTTTAGTTTTGGGTCATTTTCTACAAGTTTTAGTTTTTCTATTTTTCTTTTTATTTCCTCAAATAGTTTTAAATCTTCCTCTATATCATTTATAAACTGTTTTTTTCTCTTAAATTTATTAACATCGTAAATCCTGGTATGCTTAGGTGTTTTCTTTAAAGATGAACTATCTTTGAATTTCTTTAAAGCCTTTTCTATTTCTTCCGAAATGAAAGAGTCCGCATCTTCTTCTTCGTTGTAAATAGATTCTATTACTTTCCTGTCTAATATATATTTCCCCGAACTTTTTATAAATTCTAAAACCATCTTATGAACTTTTAAGAATCTATTCACACTTTTCTCAAAAGCTCCAAACGAACTTTCAAATCTTTTAACAAGTAATCTTCTCATAAAATCATATAGATTCCTTTGTTGAATTAGCGTTCTGTTATCTTCCATATTCACTGTATCGTTTTCAACCGAGCCTTTTTCGTATTCAAATGGCTTGTATATCGCACCTATAAATCTTCCTTTTTGAGAAAAATATTCTTCTGTTACTTTTCTATAAAATTCATCCTGCTCGTCTGTTAGCTCATAAAACATCTCTTTTGGGTCTTCAACTTCCGATAGATTTTTTATCTCTTTCTTATATTCATAATCACTCTTTAAATCCAACCTATTTCTTCTTATAACAACAGGAGATATTACGCTCTTTATTTCTTTTGAAAGTTCTTCTACTTCTTTTTTGACAAGCTCAAAATCAATGGGTGGGTTTCTCTTGAATATTTTCTTATACAGTTTTTCAGCTTGTTTAATTTTCTCTATATCTTCAGATCTCCCGTTTTTGAGTATCATTGAAAGTTTTGAAAAAAGGCTATTGTAATATGTAAATCTTGCTTCTATATCTTGCTCTATAGTAATGCCCGATTTTCCAGGAACTATAAATAATTTCAAAAGGGAGAATATATCGGCAGGAGTGTTATTAAATGGTGTAGCTGTAAGTAGAATAACCTGTTTTCCTTTGCATATACTCGATAAGGCTTCATAAGCTGCTGTGTCTTGATTCCTAAATCTATGAGCTTCATCTACTATGACAACCTCATATCCCCTATCGTGTTCTCTTAATGTTTCAGCGAGCTCTTCTATTTTACCGGTGCTTTCTATGTCCCAATCGTATAGCTCAAATTTGTTTAGATACTCCCACCAGCCAGTGCTTTGATTTCTATCGCCTATCAAAGCGGGTGGACATATAACAATGCCTCTTTTGTTTAATTGCTTTGCTATCAATGAAGCTATAACAGACTTTCCTAAACCAACGACATCCGCTATAATAACGCCATTGTATGTGTTTATAATATTTAAAGCTTGATTAACGGCATCAATTTGATATTTGTATTTTTTGAAGCCATTTTTTTCAAGGAGTATGTCTATTTGTGGGCCAACTGTTCTTGCCATCTGTAAATCTATATATGTTTTTAGTATATATGCATAGGCTTCGAAAGGTTTAACAAAAGCTGCTATTGTTTTGTTCTCTATGGTATCTGTAATGGTTTTTATCTTGACTTCTGAATCAGTTAAAGGAACAGCTGTTTCCCATAAACTATCAAAGTACTCTTCTGCTTCTTTAAAACCATAGTCCCTTATTTCGACATTAAACTCATTCTGGCTTTCTAATCCAGCCTTTGTTAGATTACTGCTTCCTGTAATGAATTCAGCATCAATACCAAAATTGTTTTCTTTTACCTTAAATAGATAAAGTTTTGAATGGTTTGGTGTCAAAGTTTTTCTTATGTGAAGTCGTCCATTTTGAAGCATATCAATAAAAAAGTGCACCTGTCTGTAAAAATCCATATTATCCATTTCTTTATTATTAATGGCATTCTGAAGAGATTCTATAAAATTTGCAAAAAACTCTTCATTGCTTTTTTCTGAATCCTTTATGCCAATCTCAAATATCTCATTTATGCGTTTTTCGACATCAAGTCCAACCAGTATCTTTAACACAACATCCTTATTGTTTTTCAATTTTTCATATATTTCCTTCCATCCAGAAAAATAAAAAAACCCTACAAGAAACTTTAGCTCTTTACTGACATCTATCAACTGAACCACTCTTTCTTTAAGTGTCTTTGCATTTTCTGCATTTGTTATAAAATTTCCCATAAATTAACCTCTCTTCACATCTTAAATTTCTTCCTTTTTACTTCAAACTCAGGGTCAACAACTCTGATTTCTTCGTCTGTTAAACCGTATAGTTCATAAACCATCATATCGATTTCAAACTCTTCCTTGCTCGTGTCTTCGCTTTTTTCTTTTTTGGCGAGGACTATGTTGACGAGAGTTTCTATTTTATTGGCAATATACTTATTTTTTTTGTTAATTGTTTTAATAGGCAGTTTTCCCATGTAATATTTATCAAAATGCATTGTCCTTATTGCTCTACTATAAACGAACCAATAGTAAAACCATTCTGAAAGCCTTGAGTTTAAAATGCCTAAAACATAGGAATAACTAAAAGATGAGTCTGTAACAAAAGTGTTCATTACGGTATCTAAAGTAATATATCCTTTATTATCTAATGTTGCCATAATTACAATTCTATCAAAAGGGTTCATAACGTGAGCAACGATATTTTGAGAAATAATTTTTCTTTGTTTAATCTTTTTTATTTTGCTACTTTTAATTTCTTTATTGGAAAGAGAAATTTTTGGAATATCACCATAAATAAGATATTTACCTAAATTGCTTCCTCTTAAAATGGGATATTTCCCTTCTTGTGTAATTTTCTTTTGAAAAGGTAGTCCTCTAAAAGTTTCTGATATTTGTTTTAGAGCGACACTGTCTTTTGTCATTTTGTTTAATATGCTTATTTTTTGATTATCCGCATATACGGGTATAAGATTTAACTGTTGCACTAAATTTGTATTGCACCGTGAAACTATTTTTATTTCAGAACCCCAAAATTCTCCGGTTTTAAATTCGTAATTTTCATTTGGCGACTCTTTTTTAAAAGATAATAATATCTGTTCGAGTTTAACGCTCTCAAAGGCTTTGCTAACATCAATTACAAATATCAATCTATTCTTAAATACAGCAAAATTTCTTGTTCTCTCCCAGCTATTAACAAAAAGAAAAGGTTTAGGAATCACAAATGATAGTATCCCTTTTTTTGTCAAAAGTGCTTCTGATAACTCAATAAAAAAAGACGCCGAGTTTTTTCTTGTCTCGTAAAATTTGTAAATTTTTTGCAATTTCTCTTTTATCTTGCTAATATTTGCTCCATGAGGCGGGTTACCTATGACAATATCAAAACCACCTTTATGAGAAAAAACCTCAGCGAAGTATATATTCCATAAAAAGAAATTTTTCTCTTTACCTTTTTGTGTGTATGAAGCTATCATCTCTTTCATTTCTTCAATATCAAACCCGAGCTTACTCCTTAGTTTCCTTTTTTCCTTGCTTATAAACCTTTCTTTCACTTTCTTGTCTTGAAAGTATTTTGCTCGTTCTTCTATATCTTTAAGCTCCGGAATGTGCTTTATAAGTTTTTCTTCAAATATCTCTTTAATTTTTTTCTCTATATCCTCCCTAAATTTGCGTTTTTTATTGCTATCCGGTTCGTTTTGATATTGATGTTTTAGATCTTCAAATTCTTCCACAAGTTTAACATATTTTTTGCTTTCTGTGTAAAACCCTAACTTGTCTCTCACTTTTTCCTTACCAATAAAGTCAACTCCACCAATTTTTGATATTAAACTGTTTCCTTGCATTAACTTAAAATCGAGATTAGGTAGCGGTTCTATGCCATAATTTTTTTTCGTCTTATCTATTTCTTCATCAACCAAAAGAGAGATAAAGAATCTAAGTTTTGCAATCTCAACAGCAATCTGTTGAATATCAACTCCATATATACATTTCTCTATAAGATAAAGTTTCCTACCATAGTCAGCGTTTTTGTCCGCAAACTGCCTGTCTACCTTCTCTATAAGTTTCCTTTGAATCACAGGATCTTTAACATATTTTTCAATTGACTCTATTTGGGATTGTTTCCAGTGTTCGTTATCTGGATCAAGTTTTTTAAGTATAAATACAAGTTTATTCAAGATAGCCATAGGAAAAGCACCGGAACCAACAGCAGGATCAACCACTCTTAGGTCGTTTATCAAATCTATTATCTTCTTTGTTGTTTGCTTATCAAATACAATATCTTGATCTTTTGATTTGATTAATAGATCAAGCTTTTTGTCAATATCATCAACATGACTTAAATGCGTTTTAAAATACTCCTTTAAACTTTCATCTACCATAAAATTAACTATCTCTCTTGGTGTATAAAAACTTCCTGTTGCTTTTCTTGCAGTTGTTGCTGTTTCTGGATTATAACTTGCAAGAAGGTTTTCAAAAATCGAACCTAAAAGTTCAGGGTCAAGAGCAACTTCAACATCGTCTGGCTCATTCTCATCTATTGTAAAATTATATTCCTGAAGAATATTTATTAAACCTTCTACTTCGTATTGCCTATTCTTTTCTCCAAAAAATTCTCCTATATTTACTTTTTCAGGTTCTGAAAAAAACAAAAAATTTGGCACTATTGGCTGATATGTTTTTATTTCGGTAAAACCATCTACATAGCTTTTCTTTTTTGGTTCGTCTAAACATTCAAATAGTCCACCATTTAAAAATGGAATTTCTCCAAATATTTTCTCCAACGACACATCATCACAAAACAACCAGTGATATCGAAAAACACTATGATTTCCGTAGTCCTTATTATATCCTTTGTTGTATCTTTTTTCTTCTCTAAACCTTCTTTCTTCTTGCTTTGTATTCAGTGTTGCAAAAAATAGATTTTGAAGTATTGCTTTATAATATGATGTATATTTTTCTGGCATCTGCAAGATAGAAGAATAAGGATATTTTTCTATCGTGAAATCTTTCAAAATGCGTTTTAATTCATTTTTATCAAAAATACTATCGGGAACCAAGCCTTTAACCTTCATAAACCACACGAACATTAATCTTGTTATGAGTCTTATTAAGGCTATCTCTCTGCCATTTTTTGTATTTTCGGCATCTTTTGGGAATTTTGAGTTCTTTATAGCCCAAAAATACCAGCGTTGTAGCTTATCATAAAATTCCTTTGTTAATGGCTCAACACTAAATGATTCTTGAATACTGTCAAGACTATTAAAATTTGCTTTTTGCATTCTAAGTTTAAATGTCTTGTTGGTTTGATTCTTGGATACAAAGTATGTGTATCTTTTAAATGTTGTAAATTCTTTATTTGCTCCTTCATAAGTTGCTCTTATAAAGCTAAATCTGAAGCTTCCTTCTGAATCATAGAAGACAAATATTGCTCCGTCTTTTTTCTCTTCCTTTATTATCTTTTTTGCTATTTCATATTGTCTCTTTTTGCTTGATCTATTTGTTAGGTTAGATTTTGTTTTTGCTGCTAATATCAGTATCTCTTCGGATAAATCAAGTTCTGCTTCTCCTATTTTTTCTATAGTTTCATAGTTGCTCATTATTTCATCTTTGTTTTCAAATAAATACAAATAATCTTCGCTTACCGGCCTGAAGGTAGGAATTTTTAATCTTAAGAAAGTTATCAATTTATCATTTGAAAAATCGTTTATTATCTTTTCTAATAGCTCCACTTCGATCACCTCTTGCTTTGTTAGTTTAAGTTTTCAACTCCTCGTTTTATACAAAAATTAATTGATATATATCAAGTCTATCGTATGTTGTTGCTTAAGAAACAAAAACAAGATAAATTAGTCAAAACTGCATATTAGGCGAAAAACTCATAATTGGAGATGAAAATGCTTCTGAAAAGCTTAAAAAATGTAGATGAACTTTTCGATATGATTGTTGATAAAATAAGCGATATTTCAAAAGAATTAAAAGAAACGGCTACCAAATTTCTTTCCGATAACGAATATGAGAATTCGAAGTTGGTTGTGGAAAAGGTCAAAAAGATAGATGATCTTTGTAATAGTGTTAAGAATTTAAAAGAAAAGTGGAGTTATGTAAAGAAAGAATTAATAAAAAATATAAATACTACTAAGAGTAAAAAACTCAAAAAAGGTCTCAGAACCCCTACAGAGGAATTTATATATCCTATTTTAGAAGCCTTATTAGAATTAGGAGGAACCGCAAAAGCAAAAGATATAATAGTTGCGATTGAAGAAAAACAGTAAGCATGATTCCAAGTAAACATACAAAAAATAGAGGTACTTCAAAGTCCCGAGTCAATTCTAATCTAAAAAAATAATTTGTATTTTACCTTATTCTGTATGGGAACTTTTCCCTTTCTAAACAAGAGACTTCTTTTCTAAGCTCGTTTTTGTTTCCTTTTTTCCTTACAGCTTTCTGCACTTATTTACAGTTTATACATATTAGGAAGAAGATCCCCATCTAAGAGAAAAAGTATCAATATATTTACTACCTTAAAGCAACAAAAACAAAAAACTAGTATCAAAATGAATATTTTCTCAATAAAATCCAGCTTCTTCAATCATAGGATAATGCTTTTTGTTGAGTGTCCATAGTTTGAAGCTGTTTACAATAGAAGCTGCTGCAATTATGGCATCTGCTATTTCAACTGAATGAGACTTTCTGTATTGATTGATAAATTTGCCAGCTAATCGGCCAATTTCAGCATCTATTGGGATTATATTAAAACTGTTTAAAAAGCCTTTTGTTATGTTTTCTTCTGATTTTCTGATACCTGCGTATATTTCCGCTATCTGAATGGGCGTGATATACAAACTTCCATCTGTTTCGTTGATGGCTTCTTCGAGTTTTTCTTTGATTTCTACATTTCCTCTCAAAACCCAGATGAGTATATCAGTATCCAAGATTATCAAGTCTCTCTCCTTTTCTTATCTCCCTTATG
>JAMOPP010000161.1 GCA_027064405.1 Desulfurellales bacterium | reverse complement strand
ATTTATGGCTATAATAGACAACAACTATGTAGATAATGTGAGTGATGTAAAACTCGTAGATAATGCAATAAAGGGAATGGTAAGCTCTCTTGACCCTCACTCTTCTTATATGACTAAGGATGAATATAAAGAACTGCAAATTGTTACAACCGGCAAATTCGGCGGTCTTGGCATAGAAATTACACTAAAAGACGGTATGTTGACAGTTGTTGCTCCGATAGAAGATACGCCGGCATACAAGGCAGGTATTAAAGCACAGGATGTAATAATCAAAATAAATTCAAAGAGCACGCTCGGTATGAGTCTTCAGGATGCGGTAAAAATATTAAGAGGAAAACCTGATACAAAGGTTACTTTAACGATTTTAAGGAAGAAACAGAACAAACCCTTAAAAATAACCATAACAAGAGCAATAATACATGTAAAAAGTGTAAAGTATAAGAAATTTGATGATATAGGCTATTTAAGAATTTCGCAGTTTCAGCAAGGTACCTCAAAAGAGGTTAAAAGGGCATTAAAGAAACTTGGAAAAATAAATGGCCTTGTTCTTGATTTAAGAAACAACCCCGGCGGTTTGTTAAAAGAAGCCGTTGAGGTGTCTGATATTTTTATTAAAAAGGGTGTTATAGTTTCTATTCGCGGAAAGAATAAAGCCAATGCCCAATATTTCTATGCAAAAGATGATGAAAATGAGTCACAGTATCCTATGGTTGTATTAATTAATGCTGGTAGTGCGTCGGCTTCTGAAATTGTTACGGGATGTTTAAAAGATGATAAAAGAGCTGTAGTTATGGGTATTAAGAGTTTTGGGAAGGGTAGCGTGCAATCTATAATTCCTCTATCTGACGGTTCTGCCTTAAGACTTACAACTGCCAAATATTACACGCCGAGTGGCGTAAGTATTCAGGCTTTGGGAATTGAGCCTGATATTGTAGTAAAACAGGCTAAGCTAATAGAAGAATCAAATGGTTTGTCTTTTAGAGAAAATGATCTTGTTCACCATCTCAAAAGTTCTAAGATTGTAAAGAAAGAAGAAAGAACGAAAGAGCCCGCGAAAATTGCAAAAACGCTAAAGAGCGATTATCAACTTTTAAGAGCTGTTGAACTTATAAAGGCAGAAGATATTATATGTTCAAAAAAACAGCGCTGATTGTAATATTTGTAGTTTTTGTTATATCTGCAGGACACTGTTCAACATCAACATGGCTTATGAAAAAAAAGCTCTCTATTGTTATTGATGATATGGGGTATGATAAAAATCTGGCATATAAGTTTCTATCTTTAAATATGCCTCTTGCTTACTCATTCTTGCCTGATGCTACATATTCAACTCAATTATCAAACCGGTTTGGAGAGAGAGGTTATACCGTTATGATTCATATGCCCTCCGAGCCTATCGACTACCCCAAAGATAATCCCGGTAAAAATGCAATCTATACAACAACAAGCAGAGAGAAAACATTCTATCTTTTGAACAGGGCTTATGAAAATGTGCACTATGCTATGGGATTAAACAATCATATGGGGTCTAAGATACTGCAGGATAAAAGACATCTTGATTATATAATGGAGTTTTTAAAAACAAAACATCTGTTTTTTATAGACAGTGCAACCATTGCAGATAGCTTGGGGTGTAAAGAGGCAAAAAAGTTTGATATTCTGTGTGCAAGACGAAGGGTATTCTTGGATAATATTAAAAATGTAAACTATATAAAGGGACAGATTGAACTTGCCGTTAAGATGCTTAAAAAACGCAACAGTGTTGTAGCTATAGGACACTGCAGCGAGGCTACATACGAGGCTTTAAGGGAAGAAAAAAAGCTCTTGAAACCTTACATAATAGATGTTGAGTATATAGTGCAATGATTCTTGCTTTTGATACATCGTGTGACGATACATCCGTAGCATTATTGAAAAATAAAAACTATGTCAATCTGATTTCTTCTCAAAATGATATACACGGCAAGTTCGGAGGCATTATGCCTGAATATGCGGCAAGAAGTCATACGGAGACAATAGCATATCTGACAAAAGAAGCCTTAGAAAAATTAAATGCTTCAATGTCCGATATAGAATACATAGCTACGACTGTGGGGCCTGGTCTTTTGCCCTCCTTGCTTGTTGGGGTTTCCTTTGCAAAGGCGCTTGCTTATTCCTATTCATTGCCGATTATACCCATTAATCATATAGAAGGGCACATTTTTGCGCCTTTTTTTGGTAAAAAGTTGGAATTTCCATTTATGGCACTTGTAGTATCCGGAGGTCATACACATCTTTTTTTGATAGAGGGTATAGGAAGGTATAAAATTATTGCAAAAACGCTTGATGATGCGGTTGGTGAGGCTTTTGACAAGGTTGCGAGAATACTTGATTTAGGCTATCCGGGCGGTCCTATTATTGACAAGTTGTCAAAAACAGGAGAATCCGATAGATTTAATATTCCTAAGGGTTTGGGCGGTAAAAAAAACCTAAATTTCAGTTTTAGTGGCACTAAAACAGCTGTCAAAAACCTTGTTAATAACCACAGTAACCTGTCAACAACTGATAAAATTGATATTGCAGCCTCTTTTCAAAAGTCATCCATAGATGTTTTGTGGGAAAAAACAAAAGATGCTTGTAGAGAAAACGGCGTAAATAAAATTGCCGTATCAGGTGGCGTTTCCGCAAACTCATATTTAAGGGAAATGTTTGCCACAGAGTGCAAAAAAGAGGGGTTTGAGCTTTTCTTGCCTCGTAGAGAGATGACAACGGATAACGCTTTAATGATAGCAAATATTGCTCAATTTAAAAAGAGTAGAGCCACATACGATTATTTCTCGGTAGAAGCCAATCCCCGTTTAAAAATTGTTAATTATAACAGATAAAATTTCATTTATAGATGGGAGGCAATATGAAAATAAATAATTCTCTATATATTTTGTCGATAATTTCAGACACCGTAAACGGCAATGACACTATGCATCAAAGGCGAGTTGCCGTAATAGCTTGCAATATAGCGGAAAAAATGGGATTTGATAAACGGGTAGTTGAAATGGTTTTTCAGGCTGCCCTTATACACGATATAGGTTTATTGGATGAAACTGCAAAAATCGAGACATTTAGGCAGATAATAGATGATAATTTTAAACAGTTAACCAATCATGCATTAAAAAGTGCGAAGATAGCAAGGTTTTTTAATCTGCACCCCGACATATCAAGTGCAATTGAGCTTCACCATACAAAAGCTGAAATTAATCCGAGTATTTTAGGTAGCATAATTTTTTTGGCGGATAATATTGAGGTGTCATACAGAAGTTTAAGTAACCATTTTGCATTTAACGAGCTTTACGATTTTGTGGCTCAAAAAAGCGAATTTTTTGATAAAAATGCCTTAGAATCGTTTAGGTCTTTATCGAAATGTGAGAGTTTTTGGTATTCAATTGACGATAAAAATCTTGACAAAAGCCTTCTGAAAATTTTGAATATTTTTGAAGACAAGGATGCCGATGTTAGATTGGAAAAGGCAATATCCTATTTTTTGGCTTATTTGTCAGATAGTGTTACCATTTTTAACGGTGGTTACTCGTTGCTTATGAAAAATATATCTCTGGCTCTTGCATATAAACTTAAAGCCGATACAAACTTGGTTATTTCGGCATCCTTAATATCTCATATAGGCAATATTTTTATACCGAAAGAGATTTTTGATAAATTTAATGAGTTTGATGATATAGATTATAATATTGTAAAATCTCATCCCTATTATACCAAATTTTTATGTGAAAGATTGGGTTTTGATAAAAATATCGTAGATTGTGCAGCGTTGCATCATGAAAATTTATTGAAAGAGGGGTATCCGTTCAAAGTTAATAATTTTAGTAAAGAAGCAAAAATCTTGCAGGTATCATCCGTACTTGCGGCTTGTCTTCAGGATAGACCTTACAGGGTTGCTTTGTCAAAAGACGAGATTAATACCGTTTTGAATAAAATGGCAAAAGACGGATTGCTTGATTCTAAAGTTGTAAAAGAGGCTTTAATACTTGATTACGATAAAATTATAAAGTCTAAAGACGAGTATTATGAAGCCGTTAGAAAGATATTACTATAAAATTAAGTATTGTGCGTTTGTGTGCAAAGGAGTTGTTTATGAAACTGGGTGTGATAGGAACAGGATATGTAGGTCTTGTGACGGGGGTTTGTTTTGCTGAAATGGGAAACAGTGTTATATGTGTCGATATAGATAAAAATAAAATAGATAATTTAAAAAAGGGAGTAGTGCCTATTTATGAACCGGGCTTGGACAAACTTGTAAGTAAAAATTATCAGGCGGGTAGTCTGCACTTTACTACGGATATAAAAGAAGCAATCCACTCGAGCAATATAGTTTTTATAGCTGTTGGAACACCGCAAGACGAAGACGGCAGCGCCGATTTGCACTACATATTAAAGGTTGCCGATGATATAGGGAAATATATAGACCACGATTTAATAGTTGTTGACAAGTCAACGGTGCCTGTAGGTACGGCTGATATGGTAAGAGAAAGGATTTTGCGTAAGATAAAAAAAAGATTTGAAGATAGTAATATACACTTTGATGTTGTCAGCAACCCTGAGTTTTTAAAAGAGGGTGATGCGGTAAATGATTTTATGAAGCCGGATAGGGTTGTTGTTGGTGCTGACAGCGAAGAGTCAATGAAGGTTATGAAGGAGCTATACAGACCTTTTACGCTAAATCATGAAAGGTTTATAGGTATGGATATAAAAAGTGCGGAAATGACCAAGTATGCCGCAAACGCTATGCTTGCTACAAAAATCTCATTCATAAACGAGATTTCAAATATATGTGAGCTTGTTGGCGCTGATGTAAATATGGTAAGAGTCGGAATAGGTAGCGATAAAAGGATAGGCTACAGTTTTATTTATCCCGGTATAGGATGGGGCGGAAGTTGCTTTCCTAAAGATGTAAAAGCGTTGGAAAAAACGGCGAAAGATAAAGGATACACGCCTGAAATTATAAAAGCTGTCAGTAGTGTGAATGAAAAACAAAAGCATAAACTTGTAGAAAAGGTTGTCGCAAAATTCGGAAAAAATTTAACAGGTAAAAAATTTGCTTTATGGGGACTTGCCTTTAAACCGCAGACAGATGATATGAGAGAAGCGCCCTCAATTGCCATAGTTAATGATTTAATAGACTTAGGTGCGACGGTAAATGTATATGACCCTAAAGCTATGAAAAATGCCAAAGAATTCTGGCTTAAGGATAAAATCGGAGTAAGTTATTTTGAAAATAAATATGATGCTTTAAACAGTGCGGATGCTATGCTTCTTGTAACCGAATGGAAAGAGTTTAGAAGTCCGGATTTTTATGAAATCAAACAGAGGTTGAAGAGCCCTGTAATATTTGACGGCAGAAACCAGTACAATAAAGATATTTTGGAATCTTTCGATATAGAATATTATCAGATAGGTGTTGGAAATAAATAATTATTGAAGATTATATAAATAAGTGTATAATCGTTATTAGAGAGTGTATTTTTATAATGGAAGATTTTTGTATTTGTGCAGTTTAAATTAAGATTGGGGATTTTATAATTGAGGCAAAATAGCAAAAAAGTAAAATCCGTAAATAGCGTAATGAAAATGGCTACGGTTGCATTGATTTTTGCATCTGTATTAATGCTTGCGTTACAGATATTTGTTGTGCACAAAAATCTTAATTATTTAGCGTCAATGATGAGAGCTGAATATACAGATAGCCAAAAACAGCTTGTAAAGCAAGAGGTTATGTCTGTCGTTGATATGATTGGATACCAAATTAAGACAAGCAGAAAACAGGCTGCGGAAAGGGTTAGGCAGAGGGTATATGAAGCATGCGCTATAGCGGAAAATATCTATCGGAAAAATAAAGACAAAAAAAGCCTGCCTGAAATTAAAAAGATGGTCAAAGATGCTTTGCGTCCTATGCGTTTTTTAAGGGGAAATGGATACTATTTTGCAACAAATCTTGATGGAATCGAAGAGCTTTTTCCTGACAAGCCTGAATTTGAGGGCAAAAATATGCTTGCTGTGCGGGATGTAGATGGGAAGTATGTCGTAAAGGATATGATTGAAATAGTAAAAAAACAGCAGGAGGGTGTTTATTCATACCATTGGTCTAAACCGCATCAGGAGGGTAAAAAGTTTTTAAAAATAGCCTATGTAAAGGAGTTTAAGCCGTTTAATTGGTTGATAGGTACAGGTGTATATGTTGATGATTTAAGATATGAAACACAAAAATATATTATTGGTGAAATAAGCAAAATAAGGTTTGAAAACGGCGGGTATGTATTTGTTAATACTTTTGACGGATATATTTTATCTTCTAACGGTAGGGTTATTGAAAATGGGAAAAAGCTATGGTCTGCTTTTGGAGAAAAGGCAAAAACCGTATTCGAAAAAGAAAAGATTGCAGCGTTAAAGAAGGATGGAGGATTTATATACTATTCTTGGCCTAAGATAGATAATTCAAAGAAAGAATATCCTAAAATTTCGTTTGTGTATGGAATAAAAGAGTGGAATTGGATAGTGGGTGCAGGCGTATATACCGATGAGATAGAAAATATGACAACATTGATAAAACAAAATCTGTATAGAAAAATGTTTTATCGTGTTATAATGGTGATTTCTATATCATTTTTACTAATATTGTTTTCTATATTTTTATATTATGGTTTGTATAAAAAATTAAAGAATGACTTTAATGTTTTTACTTCGTTTTTTCAAGATGCTGCCTTAAAGGATAAAAAGATTAATTTGAGAGAAATTGAATTAAAAGAGCTGAGAATAATGGCATTAAACGCAAATAAAATGTTGGATAAAAAGGCGGAAATAGACAATATTTACGAAGATGAATTTATACAATCTTTTGTCAACATTATGGAAGCAAGAGATGTATACACAAAAGGTCATTCTCAAAGGGTAGCCTACTATGCCAAAAAAATAGCTAAAACATTGGGTTTAGATACAAAAAAGCAGGAGTATATCTACAAAGCCGGACTTTTGCATGACATAGGAAAAATAGGAATACCTGACAATATACTCTTAAAGCCCGGAAAATTATCAGAGAATGAGTATAGAATAATGAAATATCATCCTGTTTTCTCTTATGAAATTTTAAAAGAGTTAGAACATTTTAAATCTTTTGCAAACTGCGTAAGGGGACATCACGAAAAGTGTGACGGTAGCGGATATCCTGACGGTTTAAAATGTGGCGAGATTACAATTGGTGCAAAAATACTTGCCATTGCGGATATCTTTGATGCCTTGACAACAACAAGACCATACAGGCATGCATTTTCACCAAGTAAGGCTATGGAAATATTGAAACAGGAGAGTGTTGATAAAGAAATTTTGCAGAAGGTAGAATCTGTGCTTATTGAGTCTTATACGCAAGAAGATTTCACGGAAGTGAGGTTTATGTCTTATGATGTAGATATTATGAGAAATGAGATTTTTAAGGTTGATTATATGACAGGATTGGAATTAAGGTCTGTATTTTTAAAAGAAATTCAGAAATTAATAGATGAAAAAAGAAGATTTGTTTTTATTAGAATCAATATAAAACAGATTTCAAGAATTAACTATATGTTTTCTGAGCAGGCAGGGGATGCTGTAATTATAAGTATGGCTCAAGTACTTCTTAATTTATCCAAAGAGGAGCCGGATATATGTAAAAAACAACTTGTGTCAAGGGCTTATGCTGATATATTTTTTATTGCACACGAACTCAAAAAAGAGCGAAATATCAATAAAGAAACTGAAATGATGAAAAGGTCTAAGAAAAAGCTAAAAGATGAATTTAAGAATGCTTTTTCTAATAGTGAATTCTATACAATGAAAGATAAGGATGGTAAGAGTGTTGTGGATTATGTTGATTTTGATATAAATTATGCTATTTATCCTGATGATGCGGAAACAGTAGAAGAGCTTGTTTATAAGGTTAATACAAAAAGAGGGTGCAATAGTGAAGATTAAAAATATATCTGCTATAAGCTTTATAATATCTGTCTTTTTGATTATATCCATAATAGTTTCTGCTGTTTTTGCAGGCTATTGGTATTATACAAGTGAAAAGGTTGCCAAAGATGACATTGAGACAATCAAGAAAGTATATATGGACAACTCGAAACAGTATGCCAAATCAATGATAGAAAATATAATAAAAACCATTGACAGTGAAAGAAAACAAGATGTAGCTGATATGAAAAAAGAGGTTATAATGAATCGGGTAATATATAAACATTTAGAGCATATGCGTATGATGTATGGTGAATATGCGACAAAAAAGAAAATGAAGCTACTTTTAAGAAGATACCTTGAAGATAAAACATTTTCAGATCCGTCAATCTCTTATTATATTTTTGATGCAAAAGGTAATTGTGTAGTAAATCCTTACGATATAAATGCTGAAGGTAAAAACTTTATTAATTTGAAAGATTTTAAGGGAAATTCTATAATAAGAGACATTATAAAAACAGCAAAAACAAAAAAAGAGGATTTTATTAATCAGTATTTCGTGTCCAATTGGTACGATTTAAATCCCGCATCAATTAAGCAAAAGGGTATAACCTTTGTAAAATATTACAAACCGTTTGACTG
Organism: Desulfurellales bacterium; assembly: GCA_027064405.1. Lineage (GTDB taxonomy): Bacteria > Campylobacterota_A > Desulfurellia > Desulfurellales > Hippeaceae > JAMOPP01. Next base: position 27,108 of record JAMOPP010000161.1, on the reverse strand, counting down.
GGTTCTTGTTACAAGAATTGATACTGAGTATTTAGAGGGAAGGTTGAAGCGAAAATGGTTAAATCAACTTTCTTTGTATAGATACGGTAAGGATAATCACGGTTATATATTTGTTATCAAACTTCTAAACATAAATGGTGGCAACTGCTTTGGAAAAATGTTGGTTAATGTAAACAGGCCTGACTTGTTGAATAAATGTATGTCGGATGAATATACAGATGTAAGGGGTTTTAAGTTTAGAAAAATTTTTTTAAAGGATATAAGAAATAAAGGTTATTCATTTGTTGAATACTACTATAAAGTGCCGAATTCAGATAAAGTGGAGAAAAAGATAAGTTGTTTTAGGTTGTATAAACCCTGGCACTGGATTTTTGCAACAGGGATATATATCAACGATTTAAAGCCCATTATTAATACTCGGGTTTCTGTAGCTATAGCGCATTTGAATGCAATAAAACATACAATCGTATTTTTGATTTTGCTTATGATGGTTGTTGCTTTGTTGTTTTTGTTTATTCTTAAAAAAGTTACGAGAAGCTATACCGATAAATTGTTCAATGAGTTTGATCAATCTTTAAGACATTCGAGATCGATAGATAGCCAAAAATGTGCAATAAAAGAGTTAAGCTACATAATAGACAAATTTAACAGTTTAATAAAGCGGGTTAGAAGGTATGAAAACGATTTAAAGAAGATTGCGTTGTATGACGAATTAACGGGTCTATACAATAGAAGATTTGTATCGAGAACCGAGGATTTGATAATAAAAAACGCAAGAAGAAGTGGTAATAAATTGGGAATACTTATGTGCGATATTGACTTTTTCAAGAAAGTTAACGACACATACGGGCATGATGTGGGGGATGAAGTATTGAAAAATGTAGCAAAAATTATGACAAAAAGCGTTAGAGAGTCTGATGTTGTTGTTCGTTTCGGCGGAGAGGAGTTTTTAATTTTCCTTATAAATGCGGATAAAAAGAATTCTTTTGAGATTGCCGAGAATATAAGGAAAAGAGTTGAATCAAGTAGCATAAAAATAAACGGCACATCTATCAATGTCACCATAAGTATAGGTGTAAGCGAATTTTCGGGTAATGATAACAATTTTGACAAAGCCATAAAACTTGCGGATTTAGCTCTTTACAAAGCAAAAAATTCAGGTAGAAATAAGACTGTGATGAGTGAAAAACAGGACTGAGTATAATAGTGTGAGGAGATTTTGTATATATTTTAGATTTGTTTTTTAACTTGACATATAAATGAAAATCTGTTAAAAGCCGTGAAACTATAAGGTGGAGGGGTTCACCTTTAACCGCTTATTTTTTAAGCCAATGACTCCTAACTCAAAGACAGAGGAGTCTGATGTTAGTCGCTTTAAGTTTCATCCAACTTGTATATGTAATTCTTTTTGCACCGTTAATAGTAGGCATACTCTCGACAGTGGAAGAAAAGATGGAATCCAAAGCGGGTCCCACTATTTTTCAGCCTTACTATGACCTACATAAACTCTTCACAAAGGAAAATGTAGTCCCAAAGGTTGCATCAGGCGTATTTAGAATAGGTCCATATATTAATTTTGCACTTTATATGTTGATTATTATCATCTTGCCCATTATTACCGCATTTCCTTTGGCTTTTGGTCCTACGGCAGATTTTATTGGAGGAGGTCTCATTTTTGGCGCTGCGGGTATAATAAAGAAAATCGTTGCGCTGGATAGTAGAAACAACTATTCACATCTTGGAACTGCAAGGGCATCCAGTATAGGTGCACTTTCAGAGCCTATTACGGTTTTGCTCTTTATTTTGTGCGGTGTTATTTCAAATACAAACAATCCTTATGTTATTAACAATGTATTCCAAACCTCCAGCTCCTGGTATTTCTCGGTTGTTCATATATTTATAGCGGCTACATTTTTTATGAACTTAATAGTAGAAACGGGAAAACTGCCCATTGAAGCCAAAACTCACGGAGAATTTGGTATGATAGATCAATCTATGGAGATGGAGTTTTCAGGAAGTGACCTCGCCGTATATAAATGGGGCGGATATATAAAACAGTTTCTGCTTATGAGTGTATTTTTAAATGTTTATGCATGTCCGTTTTGGGTTCCTATGAAATATACATCTTTAAGTGCTGTATTTATCTATTCCGGTATTCATCTTTTAAAAATGTTTACCCTTGTTATTATTTTTGCTTTTATAAACGAAACTGTTTCAAAGTATCGATTGTATAAAATTTTTGATTATATAGCTGTTACATTTTCTGTTATTCTAATAGGTATGCTTGCAATATATGCGGCAAACGGGATATTCTAATGGATAAAATGCTTTTACTTTTCGGGTCGATTGAGGTTCTTCTTGTTATTTTTATGCAGTGGCAGGTTTATATTAAAAAAACAATAATTACTTTTTCAATTAGTTCTTTTTTTATGGCTTCCTTTTTATTGTATATAGGAATGAATACGAAAGAGCCTGTGGTGATATATGTTGCTCTTTTAACGCTTCTTGTGAGGGTTATTTTTATACCCTATTTTATGATTAAGAAGCTGAAGAAAGAAAAATGGAGAGCAAGGGAAACGCAGCCTACATTTGGAATTGCATCGTCAATAATATTCTCAATCTTGAGTGCAGTTGTAGGATATTTTGTGTACTATGTAAGCTTATATGATGATTTGCAGATAAGGAGCGGAGCGGTACTGCTTTCATTGATGTTTCAGGGCGTATTTTTAATGATTTCAAAACGGAATGCATTTACGCAGCTTGTGGGTTATATGATTATGGAAAATTCTATTCTTATTTTTGGCACATATTTTTATCCCGGTCTTTCACTAACTATTGAAGCCGGTGTTGTTTTGGATTTGATAGGGGTTGTGATGATATCGAGTTTGATAGGCAGATTGAGAGAAAATTTTGTTCCGGATTCTTTAGAAAACAGTGAAGAGCTGAAGGGTTGATATGATATTTTACACTTTGCCTTTAATTTTTACGCTTGTGGCAGCGACTGTATCCCTAATTAAAATAGACAAGCTGTCTCAATATTCATCCGTTCTGTTTTCTATTCTAACGCTTGTATCTTCCATTGCAATTGCCTTTAGTCAAAATTTTTCACACTATTTTATCTACATAGACGGGGCGTCTAAAATTATGCTTTTTACCATATCTATCATATATATGGGAACAACCATCTATTCGATAAGTTACATAAAACATATACATAACCCTCTTTTAAAACAAAATTTTTATTTTTTATGGCTAAACCTTTTCACTTTCAGTATGCTTTTTAGTGTTATGGTTAAAAATCTCGGTCTGATATGGGTCGGTATAGAAGCCACAACAATTACAAGTGCACTTTTGGTTGCCATAGAAAATTCCAAAGAATCGATAGAGGCTACCTGGAGATATATAATAATAGTTTCGGTCGGTCTTGTTGTTTCTCTTTTTGGAAATGTTTTTATATTCGGAGCGGGAGGAACTCTGGATTTTGTGAAACTTGCATCTATGCATGGTGTAAATGATAAAATAATAACCTTAGGAATATTGATGGCAGTTGTAGGTTACGGCACAAAAGCCGGAATATTCCCTATGCACAGTTGGCTTCCTGATGTTCACGGAAAAGCTCCGTCGCCGATTAGCGCAATATTTTCAGGCGTTCTGCTTCCGGTTGCTCTTTTTGGTATATTTAGAACGACAGAGGTGTATTCTTCACACATTGTCAAAGAGTTTATGTTTATTCTCGGTTTTCTAACACTTGTAACAGCGGCAACCCTAAGCACTGTTCAGAAATATTACAAGAGGCTTTATGCCTACTCTTCTATGGAAAATATGGGAATAGCTTTAATAGGTATATCTCTTGGGAGATACGCAATTTTAGGTTCGGTGATTGTTATAGTTGCCCATGCATTTGCAAAATCGGCTGTTTTTTATTTAAGTGGCAATATTTTAATAAGAACAAAAAAAACTCGTATCGATGAAGTAAAGAACCTGTTCAATCATATGCCTTTTACTGCATACAGCCTATTTTTTGCATCATTGGCAGCAACAGGAGCACCGCCATTTGCGACTTTTGCAGGTGAGATATTGATTATGTCAAAACTTTATGAGGTTTACGGAATAATAAGTGTTGTAGTGTTTGCACTCTTTGCTTCATTGGCTTTTATATCGGTTAACTATTACACGGGAAAGATGATTTTTTCAAAGGAAGAGGCGGAGAGTAACGAAAGGCATATGCTTGTAAATTTAATACCCGCTATGCATATCATCTTGGCATTTTTAACTATTTTTTTGATACCTAAATTTAATCTGCTTCTTGCAGGAGTGATAAGATAATGAAGTTACTTGGAGTAGTACAAAATAACAACAGTGAACTGTGTATAGTGCAGGATAAATCGATGAATGTAAAAATAGATGCCTCCTGTAAAGGTAGCGATTTTCCGAACTATAAAACCCTTATTAATAGGGATAGCTTAATAGGGGGAGAAGCGGTTGAAGGAGATGGTGTTTTTAATTTTAGATACGGACCCGTTACAGGCGGCGTAGGCGAAGCCGGAATTTACAATATATACACATATGGAGAAAAAATTCTCTCTGTAAATATAGATACAACATACAAAAAAAGAAATATAGAAAAGCTGATGATAGGTAAAAATCCGTTGGAGTCGGTTGCACTTGCAGAATCAATATGCGGAAATTTTGCCATTTCTCACTCAATAGCATTTTCAAAGGCGGTTGAGTCTATATCTAATATTAAAATAGACGACGAAACACGCATACTAAGAGGGATACTGCTTGAACTTGAAAGAATCTACAACCATATTTATGTTATAGCTCAGCTTGCAAATGGTGCAGCGCAAAAGGTTCTATCATCACATCTTTATTATCTTTTCGAGGAATCGCTTAGGGCAAATGAATCCTTTACCGGAGATAGATTTCTAACAAATATAAATCAAATAGGAAAACTTGATATATCTTTATCTTATGAAAAAAAGAAGGATTTGTTGTTAAGACTTCAAAATATAAAATCGAGGTTCGAGGATTTATACAGCGGCTCACTTCAAAGCGGAAACTTTTTAGACAGACTTCACAATACCGGCATAATAACAGCTCAAAAAGCGGTTGAAATAGGTTTGAGCGGTCCGTCTTGCCGTGCAAGCGGTATAGCAGAGGATTTAAGGACAAATGATTATGAGAATTTTGAAGTTATTTCAAAAAAAGAGGGGGACTCTCTTTCAAGAATGGAAGTGAGGGCATATGAAATTCTTGATTCAATTAAATTCATAGAAAAGAATGTGGAAAATCTTGATACTTCAAAGGAAAAAGCTCAAAGATTGGATATATCTGACGGAAGCTGCGTGGAAGCTGTAGAGTCTCCGAGTGGCACTATGGCATACTATGTAGAAATTGAGAATTCGAAAATAAAAAATATTTATGTGGTAACACCGTCCGTTACGGGATTTAAAGCAATTGCTGATTCTCTTGTAAATCAGATTTTTACGGATTTTGTGTTTACCGTTGAATCTTTTGGTGTTAATTTTGCAGATGCTGCAAGATAATTTGGAGAAATTTTTATGAAATTTTGGCCATTTCACGGTTTAAAACAAAACTTAACAGAGAAAAAACGATACGACACTGATATTGATATTAAACCTTTGGGCGGGGTTTTTTCAAAATCTCTTCATATTTTTGTTATAGATACTGGTAATTCAAATGCCCTCAATTTTACATTCAAGGCTTTGCAGTCTCCTCAATACAACACTCACAGATTCGGTATATTTTTTACAGCAGTTCCGCGACATGCAGATTTGCTTATCATAGCAGGTCCCGTGAATCGTAAAATGGTTGAACCTTTGAAGGAAACAATAAATCAGATGCCGAATCAATTTGGTATTCTTATAATTAACGGATGCAAAGAATACGATGATTATTCGGATTTTATAGATAAAAAACATATAGTTGGCAAAATTGACTTTCTGCCCACGCCGGATGAAATTTTGGCAGTTTTATTAAAAGTAGCAAATCGAGGTGCAAAATGACATTTTTTATAATTGCGGTAGCACTGTTTATACTTGGCATTGTTGCATCTTTTTCAAATCGATGGGGATATATTTTAGCTTTTTTTGGTTCTCTTGCATCATTTGCGACGGCTTGTGCGACATTTAGCCAAAAACTTGTTATCTACAACATACATTTAACGGACAGTATTGTTCTTAATGCTTTTCTTGATAAGAGCAGCGCTGTTTTTTTGGCAGTAGCATCATTATCGTGGGCAGCTATATCCTTATTTTCCATAGATCACGGTGCAACTCACGAAAAATCGACATCTGCGTTTTTTAATATAGTATTTTTAAGTATGCTCATAGTTTTTGTAGCCAATGATTCCATAACTTTTCTTGCAGGTTGGGAACTTATGACCATCTTTTCATTTTTATTGATATTAATCGAAAGAAGAGTGCCTTTTGGAAAAGCATACGGCTTTTTGGCATATGGAGAACTGTCGGCATTGAGTTTAATGGCCGGGTTTGCATACACGTATTTTACAAATCATACAACCATAATATTCCAGAATAATACGGCTGTTTTTACCGTTTTTGCATCTTTGGGATTTTTGATAAAAATGGATGTAACGCCTTTTCATACTTGGATGAAGGATGTTTATTCAAAAGACCCGTCAAACACCTGTGCTATATTGAGTGCTCCGATGACACTTCTTGGCGCATATGGAATTTCTAAAATAATTTTATCAAGTAGTGCTTTTCCTCAATGGTGGGCGATAACGCTCACTACGCTTGGTGCGGTGTCTGCATTTTGGGGTGCTTTGCAGGCTGTAGCTGCAAGTGGTGTAAAAACGCTTCCTGCATATTCTACGGTTGAAAATAATGGTATGATATTATCTATACTCGGGCTTTCCGCTCTTACATTAAATTACAGTTCTTTGAACTATCTGTCTCATTTTGCTTTTGTTACAGCTATAATCCTTATTGCGGCTCACACATTTTCAAAAACTCTTATGTTTCTATCAATAGGGCATGCTAAAAAGGCATACAAGGCTGACACTATTGATGATATTAGGGGAATCTGGAAGGGTGTTGGAAAAACTCCTGCACTCGGGGTGCTGATATCGTCTCTATCTTTCAGTGCATTTCCCCCTCTTGCAGGGTATGTAGGGGAGTGGATGCTTCTTGAGTCTGTGTTTCAATCCTATAAACTTGTAAACGATGCGGAAAAATTTTTCACAACGGTATCCGGCCTTTTGATAGCGCTTGCCATAGGATTGACAGGTTTTTCGATGGTTAAACTTATAGGATACACGGCGTTGGGTTACGACCATGATAAAAAAACCGTTAAGACACCTTCGTTTTTTATGAAATTTTCAGAAATCTTTCTTATAATTTTAGTGATTTTAACAGGCATAGGTGCTCCGTTTATTATTAAATTAAGCGGTTATTCCTATATGTTATCAGGTGCTTTATCCGTTTCAAAGCCGTTTCTTATACTTTCAGGCAAGCCGGTATTCGGAGTTTTGGCTCCAACCTATTTTGCTATAGTTGCGCTTATTCTGTTTATAGTGCCGTTTTTAATATACCTTGCGACCAACAAAAGAGTAAAAAAGGTTACATCGTGGAACGGCGGACTTGAATTAAAAGAAAAAGAATATTTTACTGCGGATGCCTACTCGTACATACTTAAATACATATTAAAGAAGGTATACAATACGAAAGAAATTAAAAAAAATCAGGTATGTAGCGTTGTAGCTGAAGATAGAATGGAATTTTTCTATTCTTTTTTTCGCAATGCATTTATTAGTATGGGCAATGTAACAAGCAGATATTTAATGAACGGCAAAATTTATATCTATATATTTTATATACTTGTAATTTTTATTTTAACTTTCTTTATAGCTTAGATTATGAGTGTTAAGATAAGAAAGGCAAATGGGCAATTGGAGGAATTTGATCCTCAAAAGCTCAAAAATTCCTTAAAAAGGTCAGGAGCGAGCAACAGTGAAGCGGAAGCCGTTTATAAGCTTGTTGCACCTTACATAAAAAACAAGGTTAGTACAAATTATATATATTCTTTGTCTCATAAGTTTCTAAGGAACATTAACCGTAGATCATTTTTTCTCTACTCTTTAAAAAAGGCTATGCTTAAACTTGGCCCGGCGGGTTATACCTTTGAGCAGTATTTTGCAGATTTAATGAAGGCGTATGGCTTTAAAACGGAAACAAACCTAACGCTTAAGGGGAAGTGTATTAGGCATGAAATAGATGTGCTTGGAACAAAGCATAACCTTGTGGTGAGTGTGGAATGCAAATATCACTCCAATGCGCAGAGAGCATCTGACGCCAAGGTTGCGCTTTATGTCCATTCGAGGTTTAAAGATTTGGAGAATGTATTAAAAAAGCGCTACTTAAAGCCGAATTATGAAGGGTGGCTTGTAACCAATACAAGATTGACGATAGATGCGATAAATTATGCCTCATGTATGAATTTCAAGGCAATATCATGGAATTATCCTCAAGAATATAGTTTAAAAAAAATGATAGAGGATAAAAAGCTTTATCCCGTCACAATTTTAAGTGGCATTAAAGCCCGTCTATCCGATAAACTCATTAAAAATAACATAATACTAATTAAAGATATTATTCCTATAGATACAAAGACATTAATGTCAATGTTGGATATTACTCAAAAGAAAGCCGAACTTATTAAACAACATTCAGAGAGCCTATATTCTCTAAAAACAGAATGATGCGATTTATACTTTCTTGATAGAGTCTAATCCTCCGCCCCTAAATAGGTCAATAGGAATTGGAAGTATTGTTGTTGCGTTATTCTTAGATGACATTTCGTTCAAGGTTTGAAGGTATCTAAGTTGTAAAGCTTGAGGATATTCCGATATTATCTGTGCAGCCTGTTTTAGCTTTTCAGCCGCCTGATATTCACCTTCCGCATTGATAACCTTTGCCCTTCTGTCTCGTTCCGCTTCAGCCTGTCTTGCCATTGCCCTTTGCATATCCTGAGGCAAATCTATCTGTTTCATTTCTACAAGTGTTACCTTAACGCCCCAAGTATCCGTGTGAGTATCTAAAATATCTTGAAGCTCGGCATTTATTTTCTCTCTTTCCGATAGGAGTTTGTCAAGTTCAGCCTGCCCGCATATGCTTCTTAATGTTGTTTGTGCAAGTTGTTCAATGGCATACATATAATTATTGACCTGCACGACACTCTTAACGGGATCTATTACTTTAAAATATATAACGGCACTTATTTTTATTGTAACATTATCTCTTGTAATAACATCCTGAGGAGGAACATCGAGTGTAACCACTCTTAAGGAAATTTTTGTCATTTTATCTATTACGGGCCATAAAAGTATTAAACCCGGACCCTTTGCACCCATAACCCTTCCAAGTCTGAATACGACGCCTCGATCATACTCCTTAACAATCCTTACCGAACTTATGACTATCACAAAAACAACAAACAGTAGAACAAACGAAAATCCTCCAAACATTACTTAACTCCTTTTTTAACCTTTAACTTTAAAGAATCTTGGCCTACAACCGTAACATTTTCCCCTTTTTTTATATCGCCTTCGCAAGAGAAAGCTTGCCATATTTCACCGTCAATTTTTATTTGACCGGCTTTATCGCCGTATATTGGTCTGATACATACGCCTGTTTTTCCTATAATTTCATTTTCGCTTATTTCAAGTTTTCTTTTTTGAGCTTTATATCCTAAGATAACTATAACTATGCTTAATGCACTTAATGCTATGAAAAGTGGCATTACGGCATAATAAAAATAAGATGGTATGCAACTTTTAAAATAGAGCAAAACCAAAAATCCAACGATAAACGAGATAATTCCGCTGAAGGCTAAAAGCCCGCCGGTTGAGAGTATAATTTCAAGAAGCAGTAAAGAAAAAGCCGCTATTATAAAAAATTGAGCCAATATAAACACACATATAGTCTATATAATAAAATCTTTATTTGCAAACAAAAAAAGCCTCCCCGCCACAAAGGCGAAAAGGCTTTAAAAGATTGAACAAGTTCTTTTTTAATACATTCCCGGCATTCCGCCGCCACCTGCCGGCATAGGTGGTTCTTTTTCGTCTGGATTATCTGCTATTAGCGTTTCTGTTGTAAGCATTAAGCCCGCTACACTCGATGCGTTCTGAATTGCGCTTCTTTCAACTTTTGTAGGGTCAACTATGCCGTTTTTAAGCATATCTACAAATTCACCCCGTCTTGCATCAAAGCCGTAATTTGTGCTATCGCTTTCCAATATTTTGTTAATTACAATAGAGCCTTCAAATCCTGCATTATTTGCTATAACCCTTGCAGGTTCTTCAAGCACTTTCTTTACTATCTTTATACCTATTTCCTGATCTTCATTGTCACCTTTTACATTATCCAATGCCGGAGCGCATCTTAAAAGAGATGTTCCGCCGCCGGGTACAATTCCTTCTTCTACGGCAGCTTTTGTTGCGTTTAGCGCATCCTCTACTCTTGCTTTCTTCTCTTTCATTTCTGTTTCCGTGGCTGCTCCAACCTTAATTATTGCAACACCGCCTGCCAATTTAGCTTTTCTTTCTCTTAATTTCTCTTTGTCATATTCACTTGTTGATTGTTCAATTTGTGCATCAATTTGAGTGATTCTTGCTTGAATATCATCTGATGATCCAAGTCCGTCAACAACTGTCGTGTTTTCTTTATCAACTATAACCTTTTTTGCTCTACCAAGCATAGTAAGATCAGCTGTGTCAAGTTTCATTCCTGTTTCTTCGCTAATTACCTGACCGCCTGTTAGGATTGCTATATCTCTTAACATCTCTTTTCTTCTATCGCCAAAACCTGGAGCTTTTACGGCAACGCAAGACAGTGTTCCTCTGATTTTGTTAACAACAAGTGTTGCCAATGCTTCACCTTCAATTTCTTCTGCTATTACAATGAAAGGTTTGCCGGCTTTTACAATTTTTTCAACGAGAGGCAAAAACTCCTGCATAGAAGTTATTTTCTTATCTGTAATAATTATAAAGGGTTCATCAAGTTCCGATGTCATTCTGTCTGCATTTGTTACAAAATAGGGAGATAGATATCCTCTATCGAACCTCATTCCTTCAACAACCTCTAAGGTTGTTTCCATAGATTTTGCTTCTTCAACCGTGATAACGCCATTTTTGCCAACCTTGTCCATAGCATCGGCAATAATGTTCCCTATCTCTGCTTCGTTATTAGCCGAGATTGTTCCAACTTCTGCAATCTGTTTTTTATCCGTAACCTCTTTTGAACTGTTTTTCAGTTCATCAACTACGGCTGCAACAGCCTTGTCTATTCCCCTTTTAATCTCTATAGGATTTGCACCTGCCGTAACATTTCTCAATCCTTCTCTGTAAATTGCTCTTGCCAAAACTGTTGCAGTAGTCGTTCCGTCACCTGCTATATCGGATGTTTTTGATGCAACCTCTTTGACAAGCTGTGCTCCCATATTTTCATAAGGATCCTCTAATTCCACTTCCCTTGCAACCGTGACACCGTCTTTTGTTATTGTAGGGCTACCGAATTTTCTGTCGATTACAACATTTCTTCCTCTTGGTCCCATTGTTACAGCAACAGCATCGGCTAACTTATTAACACCTTTAAGTATATACTCTCTTGCGCCATCTCCAAATTCTAATATTTTTGCGGACATAGTCACCTCCTATTCAAATTTACCGAGTATTTCGTCTTCTTTTAAGATAATGTAAGTTTCATCGTCAATTTTAAGCTCACTGCCTGAATATTTTTCAAACAGTACAGTATCTCCCTGTTTTACCAATTCAACATCATCTCCGATTTCTACAACAGTTGCTTTCTGTGGCTTTTCCTTTGCAGTATCAGGAATAATAATACCCGATACGGTTTTTTCTTCACTTTCCTCTAACTTAGCCAAAACTCTGTCCATTAATGGTTTGAACTTCATAAGCATCAACCTCCTAAAAATTTTTTATTGTTAGCACTCACCTCAACTGAGTGCTAACAATACTACATTTCATCTTTTTTTCAAGTTGAGATATAAAAGAATATAGAAAAATATAGAAGAATAAATTGAAATATATAGATATAAGTTGTATTTGCACACATATACAATAATTTAAAATAGTTGACTAAAAAATTATTTTATGGTAGTAAACACAAAGTAAAAATTGGGAGGTATTTTAATGGCAAATCACAAATCAGCATTGAAAAGGGCAAAACAAACCGAAAAACGATATGCAAGAAACCGTTTTTATAGAACAAGGTTGAAGAATATACTGAAAAAAGCAGAAAATGTGATTCAACAGGAAGAAAACCGGGATACGGTTGTGGCAGAGGTGAGGCAGGCTGAAAGACTAATACAGAAGATTAAAACAAAAGGTCTAATTCACAAGAACAAAGCGGCAAGGCTTATTTCAAGACTATATAAAAAAATAGAAAATAAGGCATCTTAATTAAGATGCCTTGTGTAGAGCCCACCCTTAATTTTGTGTAAGTTTTAAAATAAATAGATAGTTATATATAGCCTTATCTATCATATTTTTTCATAAACCCTTCGGTTAAAATAGACAAATATTCTTTTTAAGTTTTTTCAGTTCTTTAAAGCCTGTGTTGTTTGTTGTTAAATCCTTTGTGCTTGTTAACCGCCTTTTATTTTTATATCTTGTTACAAAAAGCTTACGCTTACATTATATCGGATTTTAATATTTGCACAAAATATGTAGTGGAAACCATAGCTTTATTTATAGTATGTCTCTTTGGGATCTAATTTGACTCTTGCTCTACATTTATCCCTTAAGTTATCAACAGCAATGAAAAATTCTCTCATTCCCATTACCCAATAATACCTTCCTATGTCCGTAAGCTCCACTATGCCCTTTGATTCCTTTATTGCCCCGATTAATTTTAAGAAAGCCATTTCTTTTCTCAAGGCACTGTAAAGTTTAATGCCGAATTTTTCCTTAAATGATTCTTTACTCATAGATAGTCCAAACAGTTTCATTAAAAGAAAGTAGTGCATATTTTCCTTCTCCGTGAAAGTTTTTACACTTGCTATGGGCAGTTCATTGTTGTTGATTTTGTCTATATATTCGTTTAAGGAAAATGTATTTGCATAAATAGAATCGTTGAAATAACCAAAAGCCCCGCTTCCCACGCCTACATACTTGTTGTAAATTATAACATATTCGTCAATCATACTGCTTCCTCTTGAAAAGCACCACGCTGTTGAACCTGTGTAATTTTTTCTCATTCTGTTGAGTATTGTAAAATAAAAGCTTTTCTCCTGTTTGTAATCTACATTTCCTAATGTGGATTTGATGCTTTTTTCCACATTTGTAGAACTCATTAAAGGATAAAATGTTACCTGTTCCGCAAGCGTTTCATCTATAATATCCAAGTCCCTGTTTAAACTTTCCTTTGATTGGGTAGGCATATTAAAAATCAAATCTATATTAAGGGTATCAAATTGACCGATGGCTTTTTTAAGTCTGTCTATAATTTCTTTTCCGCTTCCGTATTTTTCATATCTTCCTATTTGTTTTAATATTTCATCGTCAAAACTCTGAACCCCTACGCTAAGCCTATTTACTCCGGCTTTTTTTAAAAGTTTTATATTTTCCTCGGTAACATGGTTTGGATTGGTTTCTACGGAAATTTCTTTGATACTAAAGAGCTTTTTTGTAAAACTTAAAGTTTCAAGCAACTCGTCCATCATAATCGTAGGCGTTCCTCCGCCGATGTACAATCCTTTGAAATCGTATTTCAAATCTTTATACATTTGAAGCTCTTTTCTTAGGGCTTTAAAATATTTTCTTGCAAGTTCTTTATCCAACACAAATCTATGGAATGAACAGTAAGGACACAACGACTCACAGAACGGAATATGAATATATAAAAGATAGTCATCCTTATCATTGGATTTCTTTTCAGGTATGGATACATTTGTAACATCATCAAACTCCATAACCGCTCTCATTTTTGTTCTGTAGAATTTATTCAAAAACGATTCAATCAAAAACATCAGACCCTCCCTTAGAATTAAAGTACCAACTCTTATAATATTTAGTTTTTGTTATTGCAAGAATAAAGTAACAAAACAGATAAATAGACCATTGTGTGCGGTGGTTTTTGTAGGGTTGTCATAATTTTTCTTTTAAATTGTTGAAAACTTCAATTATTTGTTGATAGGTGTTCTGTATGGAAAGTGAGTTGTTTATGACAAAGTCCGCCATTTTAACTTTTTTGTCTATGTCCATTTGTAAAGATATGAGTTTTTCGGCTTCTTGTTTTGATAAGCCGTTTCTTTGCATTAGCCTGTTAAGTTGGGTTTTTTTATCTGTGTAAACAACAATTGTGTAATCAAATAAATGTTGCATATTTTTTTCAAAAAGTAGTGGCACATCGTATATTATGATTGCATTTTTATCTTTTTTTGTAATATTTTTTATGATTTGATTTCTTAGTTGCTCAACTTCAGGATGGATAATCGATTCGAGTTGTCGTAGTTTGTTTTTATTATTTACAACTCTGTTTCTTAATTTTGTCCTATTAATCATTCCGCTTTTATTAAGTATGTCGCTTCCGAATATGTCTATTATCTTAAAATATGCTTTGGAGTCTTTTTCGTATACCTTGTGAGCAAGTTTATCGGCATCTATAATGTGGCATCCCAATTTTTCAAATTCTTTCGCCACCGTGCTTTTACCTGTTGCGATAGAGCCACTTAGTCCGACAAAAAGCATAAAACATCCCTTTTTTCAATTTTTTTTATTCAATTTTCTTGTTATTTTTATATAATTTATATTTGTAAAAGTCAAAAAACGGAGGAAATATGTATAAAGTTGAAACTATTGTAACGGGCGTGTTACAGGAGAACTGTTATATTTTTGCGGATGATAAAAGTAAAGAAGCTGTTATTATAGACCCGGGAGATTATGCCAATATTATAGAAAAGTCTATTGAATCAAGGCACTACAAACCGTTAATGATAATAAATACGCACTATCATTTTGACCATATAGGTGCAAATTCAAGATTAAAAGATAGATACGATATCCCCATTGCAATTTCTCACAAGGATGCCCGTGATTTGCCGGATTCTCACAAGGATGCCATAAATCTTATGATAAACTGCGAACAATCCTATGAAGCGGATATTCTTTTAAAGGAAAACGATAATATAAGTGTTGGCGAATACGGGTTAGTCGTAATGGAAACACCGGGACATACAAAGGGTTCAATATGTTTGTATGAGAAGGAGATAAAAATAGTTTTTACCGGAGATACACTGTTTTTTGAATCAATCGGCAGGTATGATTTAAGGGGAGGAGATAGAGGTGAAATATTGCAGAGTATTAAAAGGTTATTAACATTAGATAAAAAAACCGTTGTTTATCCGGGGCATGGAAAAGTTACGACAATAGAGCATGAATTAAATTTTAACCCTTATGTATAAAACCGTTGAATATAGGTATAGAGAAATTGTCAATTCATTGTTAACAATTAATAATTTAATTTTTAAATAGAATACTAAAAAAAATATTGACATAGAGAAGATTTTGAGTATACCTTATTATCGTGGGATACGACGAAGAGAACATAAACAATTAATATTTTTTTAGGAGGTTACAGTATGTTAGGTATTCGTAAAGTCAGTATAATCGGTGCAGGTCATGTCGGTGAGTCTGCTGCTTTCATCATGGCTATGAGAGGAATAGCAGATGAGATAGTAATGACAGATGTCGTTGAGGATCTTCCTGAAGGAAAAGCTCTTGATATGATGGAATCTGCTCCTATTTTGGGCTTTGATACTAAAATTAAAGGCTCATCAAAGGGCGAAATTTATGCAGCTATCGAGGATTCGGATGTTGTTGTTATGACAGCAGGTTTCCCAAGATTGCCGGGAATGAGCAGGGATGATTTGTTGGGTAAGAATATTCCTATTATGAGACAGGTTGCGGAAAATGTGGCAAAATATGCTCCTAATAGTATATTCCTCGTAGTAGCCAATCCTTTGGATGCTATGATTTATGCAGCAAAAAAGGTTACAGGATTCCCTGATAATCGTCTTGTAGGACAGGCAGGTGCTTTGGATTCAGCTAGGTTTATGTCATTCTTGGCTGCTGAGAAGGGTGTATCGGTTAAGAATGTATGGGGAATGACTCTTGGAAGTCATGGTGATGATATGGTGCCTTTAAGGGATTATTCTCAGATTTACGGTGTTCCTGTAAATAAATTAATTGAAGCTGGCAGATTGGAAGAAATCGTTGATAGAGCAAGAAAGGGTGGCGGAGAAATAGTAAAACTTCTAAAGAAAGGAAGTGCTTATTGGGCACCTGCTGCAGGTCTATCTTGGATGACGGAATCTATTTTGAGAGATGAAAAAGCGGTTATACCTTGCCATGCGTTCTTGCACGGACAGTATGGTATAAATGATCTTCCTGTTGGCGTTCCTGTGAAGCTTGGAAATGGCGGAGTGGAAGAAATTATAGAGATAGATTTGTCAGAGCAGGAGAAAGCTGAATTACAGAAATCAGCAGATCATGTAGCAGAAATATGCAAGAGAGTTGACGATCTTAAACTTTTATAAAATAAATAGAGGAATCTTATTATGGCTAAAGTGAGAGAGGTAAGCGTAAAAGATGTAGAGCAAGCAGTATATAAAATGGCATTGGATGCAGCATACCATATACCTGAGGATGTATTGGCTGCAGAAAAAGAAGCTTACGCAAAGGAAAAATCGGAAGTAGCAAAAAAGGTTTTCGATACGATTTTTAGCAACATTGAAGTATCGTCAAAAGAAGAGTTTCCTCTTTGTCAAGATACCGGTTTAGGTATTTTGTTTGTGGAAGTTGGGCAGGATGTTCATTTTGTAGACGGCTATATAGTAGATGCCATCAATAGTGGCGTTGAAAGGGCATATAAAGATGGTTACCTAAGAAAGTCTTCATGCCATCCTTTAACAAGAGCAAATTATGGAAACAATCTTCCTGCAATAATTCACACATTTGTTGTACCTGGAGATAAGGTTAAAATCGTCTTTGACGCAAAGGGCGGTGGCAGTGAATCTATGAGTAAGGTTCAGATGCTAAAACCTGCAGACGGCAGAGATGGAATTGTTAAGACTGTCGTTGATTGGGTCATAGAGGCCGGTCCGAATCCTTGCCCTCCCACGATAATAGGTGTGGGTATAGGAGCGGATTTTGAAAGAAGTGCTGTTATGGCTAAGCATGCAACTCTAAGAAAAGTGGGCGAACCTAGCACAGATCCTGATTTGGCTGATATGGAAAAGGAAATATTAACTAAAATCAATAATTCAGGTGTAGGACCTGCCGGTTTGGGTGGTTTAACAACATGTCTTGCTGTGCATATAGAGATGGAGCCTTGCCACATAGCAACATTGCCTTTGGCTATCAACACGGCTTGTCACGTAAATAGGCACAAAGAGACAGAGCTTTAAAGGAGTGTGAATATGGCAGAGTACAAAATGACGACGCCGTTGAGCGATGAAGATATTATAAAGTTAAAAGCCGGAGACAGTGTTTTTTTGTCAGGTGTAATATATACGGCAAGAGATGCTGCTCATATGAGAATAGTTGCATCGTTGGAAAAGGGCGAAGATTTGCCGTTTGACCCTAAAGGACAAGTTATTTATTATGTAGGACCTTCACCGGCAAGACCCGGTAAACCAATAGGCTCAGCAGGACCTACAACAAGTTACAGAATGAATAGCTTTGCTCCTATTTTGATTGCTAAAGGTCAAAAAGGTATGATAGGTAAAGGTAAGATGAGTCAGGAAGTTAAAGATGCTTGTGTTAAATACAAAGCTTGCTACTTCGCTTCAATAGGCGGAGCTGCTGCTGTGGTAGGACAGGCTGTTAAAAAAGCTGAAATTATAGCATATCCTGAACTTGGACCTGAAGCTGTAAGAAGACTTGAGGTGGAAGATATGCCTCTTTTTGTATGCTACGATTCACACGGAAATGATTTATACGAAATGGCAAAAAAAGAGTGGGCTAACAGACTATAATCAAATTAATTTGGATTAACTCTGTTTTAATACGGGGTTAATCCTTATTTTCTTGACAAATATTTAATTATTTAGTAATCTTGGAGTAAATTTTTTGAGGAAGGAGGTTGAGGCTACAATTTCCATGTATTTATATTGTGGCCGAAAGAATTATGGATTGGTATAATGGACGATTGCATCATATTCAGTACAAATGGCACGAAGGTTTTGTTGCCTGGCTTTTTCATCGTATAACAGGCTTGTTGTTGATTTTTTATCTCTTCATACATGAATGGGCAATAACAACACTTCAGACTCCGGAGTCCTTCACTAAGGCAATAGCTGTGTTGGAAAATCCTGTGTTTAAGGTATTGGAGATAGGGCTATGGTTGGTTGCATCGTATCATGCTGTTAATGGTTTAAGGGTAGTTCTAACTAACTTCGCAGGGGCTGCGGAGAGAAGTAATTACAAGGGTAATGTTTGGATTTTTTGGGTTATCTTTGCCATAGTATTTGTGGCTGGTGCAATACCTATGATTATGAAGCTGTAATAAGGAGGTAAATATCAGATGATGTACATGAGGGGATTCATAGATAGGTATCAAGGAAGTGCAAAGAGTGGCGAATGGAATTGGTTGCTTCAGAGAGTGTCGGGAGTAGCACTTCTTGTTTTACTTTTGGGGCACTTTTTCGTTGAACATTTTGTTGGCCACACCGGATTGACATATCAGGCTGTAGCTGCAAGATTTGCTTCCTTAGGCTGGAAAATATTCGATTTAACATTTGTTGTTTTTGCCCTTTATCATGGTATAAATGGTATTTTTATGGTTATAGAAGATTATGTCCATTCAGGTTGGAGAGTATTCTGGAAGGGTTTTTTCTGGGTTGTCGGAATAGTTTATTTGGTTTTGGCAGCTATAACGGTACTACCGTTTAAGGGTTAAAAAAGGAGGCTTTTAGTAATGGCAGATATAGATGTAAGAATAGAAGAATTTGATGTTGTTATAGTTGGAGCCGGCGGAGCCGGACTTGCCGCTGCTATTGAAACCGGCGGATCTAAACTAAAAACAGCAGTAGTATCGGAAGTCTATCCGACAAGGTCTCATACGGTTTCGGCTCAGGGTGGAATCAACGCCGCTTTGGCAAATATGGATGAGGATTATTGGATTTGGCATATGTACGATACCGTAAAGGGTGGCGATTACATAGGTGATCAGGACGCTATGGAGTTCTTTACAAAGAACGCACCTAAAACAATCATAGAGCTTGAACATTGGGGAATGCCTTTTTCAAGAATTGAAAACGGAAAAGCGTATCAGAGAGCTTTCGGCGGACAGACGAGAAACTTTGGAGAGTCCTTGGCTCATAGGGCTGTTGCTTGTTCTGATAGGTCAGGACATGCTATGCTACACACTCTATTTGAAAGAACACTGCATCAGGATATAGCTCCTTATGTCAGTTATTATTCGGAGTATTATGCGCTTGAGCTTTTGATGGATAAGGAAGAAAGGAGACCTATTGGTATTGTTGCTTGGGATATGGTAAACGGAGGAATACATATTTTCTTCTCATATGCTGTTATATTTGCAACAGGTGGCAATACAAGAAACTTTAGAACAAATACAAATGCTCATGTTAATACCGGTATAGGTTGGACAATGTGCTTAAAGGCTGGTATAGCTATTAAAGACCCTGAATTTATTCAGTTCCATCCGACAGGAATCTATGGCGTAGGAAACCTGATTACGGAAGGTGTTAGAGGCGAAGGTGGATACCTGCTTAATGCAAAGGGCGAAAGATTTATGAAAACATATGCTCCTCATGTACTTGACCTTGCTTCTCGTGATGTTGTTTCGCGAGGTATGGCTATGGAGGTTCTTGAAGGTAGGGGCGTTGGTCCTAAGAAAGATCACTGCCTATTGAAGCTTGATCACTTGGGTCATGATTTTATTATGGATAAATTACCGGGTATTTGGGAGCTTGCCTATAAATTTGTTGGTGTTGACTGTACAAAAGATCCTATTCCGGTTCAGCCTACGGCTCATTATCATATGGGTGGAATACCGACAAATGTGGATGCTGAAGTTGTTGATTGGGACGGAGAGAAAGAGGTTCCAATTCCGGGATTGTATGCAGCAGGAGAATGTGCCTGCGCATCTGTTCACGGAGGAAATAGACTGGGTTGTAATTCACTGTTAGACCTTGTGGTTACAGGAAAGCAGGCTGGGCGTAACTGTGCAAGATGGATTATAGAAGAGAAGCCTGTATTCCCGAATCCTCCTGAAGAATTTATTGCTGATAAATATGCTAAAGGCATTATAGATAGAATCAAAGGATATTATGAGGGCGGAGAAGGCACTGTATCAATGGATGCCATATGGGAAGATTTAAGAGATACAATGCAGGAGAATGTGTCAGTCTTTAGAATAGAAGAAAAGATAGCAGCACAAGTTAAGAAATTGGATGAATATGAGAAGCAGTTTAAAGAGGTAGGTCTAACCGATAAGGGCTTAACATTCAATACTGAATTGGCTGAAATCTTTGACCTTGAGTCACTATTGTATGTATCAAGAGTTGAAACTGAGGCTGCTTTGGCAAGGAAAGAAAGTAGAGGAGCTCATTCACGAGATGATTATCCTGAAAGGGATGATGAGAACTGGATGAAGCATACATTTACAAAAATAGACGAGAATGGAAAAGTAGAAATTGAATATGTACCTGTTAGGACGAAACCTCTGACAGCTCCTACATTCCAACCTAAGAAGAGAGTTTATTAAAAGGGAGGATGAGAAATGGCTTTAAAAGAAGGAGATAAAGTAGTATTTAAGATATTTAGATACGACCCGGAAAAAGACAAGGCTCCCTACTACAAGGATTACGAAGTAACAATTACCCGTACAGGTATGATGGTTTTGGATGGATTAAACCAGATAAAATGGGAGCAGGATCATACCTTAACCTACAGAAGAAGCTGCAGAGAAGGTGTTTGCGGTTCTGACGGTATGAATATAAACGGTGTAAACACGGTATCTTGTATGTCTCATATAGAGGATTACAATGCAAATGTGTTGACAATTAAACCTCTTCCGGGTTTTCCTATAATAAAAGATTTAGTATGTGATTTTGAAGATTTCTTCAATAAGTATTATGTTGTTAAACCTTATCTTATCGAAAAGGATCCGCCTCCGGGAAGAGAAAGACTTCAGAGTCCTGAGGATAGAGCGAAATTGGACGGTTTGTATGAGTGTATCTTGTGCGGATGTTGTTCAAGTTCATGTCCGTCATATTGGGCTGATCCTGACTATCTCGGACCATCAGCTATGCTTAATGCTGCAAGATTTGTTTTTGATACGAGAGATCAAGGTTCTGATGAGAGGCTTGATGCTGTTAATAGTATTCACGGCGTATGGAGATGTCATACAATCTTGAACTGTATCAGCGCTTGTCCTAAAGAGCTTAACCCGACAAAAGCTATTGCAGGATTACAAAAAGAAATACTCAAAAGAAAATATTAAAATTAAGGAGGGGCGCCCCCTCCTTCTTCTGTTTTTAATCTACAATTTTATATATGGTCAAAAAGGTGCTTTTTATATTCTAAGACCTTTTTACATTAATGTAACTATAATGCAATATTTTTTCTTGCCGGGACTTTTTTATCTTAAAAGATTTATATTCGTTTAAAAATACTGTTTTACTGTTTGCATTTTACATAATCAAAGGCAGCAACATCAAACAAACCTTTATCGGTTAATTTTATATAAGGTATTACTTCTAATGCCATAAAAGAGAGCGTGGCAAACGGATTTGAAAGACTACTGCCTAAATTCTTAGCCTTTTCTTTTAATTTTTCAACTGTTGCAAGTATAACCTCAGGCTCACTATCAGTTACAATGCCCCCTATCTGAAGGGGTAGAAAAAATATTTCATGTTCATCATAAAGTGCAAGTCCACCCTGGATCTCTATGATTTTATTAACTACTTTCATTATCGATTCGTCGGTTGTTCCAACTGCGAGTATATTGTGGCAGTCGTGAGCGACAGAGGATGCAATGGCTCCCTTTTTCAGACCAAAGCCCTTAATTTTTGCAGAAGCAGAGTTGTTATGTCCGTATCTTTCAAAATTTACTATCTTTAGTATATCGTTTGCAACATCAAAATCTTTATCTTTATCCTCTATCGTCAATTTTTCTGTTATCAGACTTCCGTTTGTTACAGATATGCAGATATCTTTGCATTTTACTTGAGGAATTCTTGCATCGGATTTAATGTTTATGGAATTAAGAAAATCTTTGGGTATTTTTGATGAGGTTTTGCCTTTTTTGTATAATTTGCCGTCCAATACCGTTTCTACTACATTAAAATTTTTATCAAACAGTACACAATATGCCCTATTACCCTCTTTAATCTCGGAAAACTCATCAAGATTGTAGTATTTTAACCCGTTGTATGATGCAATTTTTAAAGATAAAATCGGTTCTATGCCAAGATGTATGGCTTTTTTAAAATTATAGTCAATGCTCCCTGTTTTTGATATATCCTCTATTGTTTTATCATCGGTGCAAAACGAAACCTTATCAGGATATTCTTTAATTATTTTATACGCATCGTCTTGTGTATGTTCAGCACTACCTTCCCTTATAAAAACCATCAATCCGTCTTGAATTTTTTCAAGCAGTTCCTTGTAGCTTTCGCTTTCATGGTCATCCTCAACGCCGGCGGATATATACTGTTTTAGCGCCTCTTTCATTAAATGTGGTGCATGTCCGTTTACCCTTTTGTTATATTTTTTTGCAAGATTTATCATCTTCATAAATTTTTCATCTTTATTTATTATTGCAGGTACATTCATAAGCTCGCCAAGTGCAACAACACTTTCTTGTTTTAAAAAATACTCTATGTCATTTAAATCCAAACTTCCACCGCTTGTAGCAAAGTTTGTGGCGGGAACGCAGGATGGAACTGCAAATTTTATATTGCATAAACTGTTTTTTGCATCCTGAATGAAAAACTCCAGCCCCCTTCTACCCTTTACATTGGATATCTCATGGCAATCTGCGACAACATGCAAAACGCCGTGCTCTACAATCTTGTCACCAAATTTTGACGGTATAAGGTGTGAACTTTCTATATGACAGTGGCAATCTATCATACCCGGCGTTAAATAATATCCGTCAGCGTCAATTACCTTGTCTGCATCAATGTGTTTATCTGAAACTGTCTTTATTGTTCCGTTTTTAATGCCTACATTTTTTTTGATAAATTTTAAATTATCAAAATCCGGTATTAAAGCATTTTGAAAAACTATATCCATATATTTACCTACCATAAAAGTTATTTTATATTTTCTTGTTCTTTGACAACTTGTAGTTTGATTTGAGATACTAAGTTTTCAAAGGGTTTAAGGATGTTATTTTTTCTATCTCCCGCAACAATAACATACATAATGTCATCGCCTACCTCCAATTGACCCTTATTTATCCAAACTTTAACCTCTTTGACGCCTTTATATGAAAGGGTGTCTTCTATCAAGCTGTTTAAGATGTTTTCATCGTAATCCAAATCCATACCGAAAACTTCATTGTCGCCTTTTCTTGAGGTTTTTCTAACCACTCCGTTGTGAACAAGAATCATACCAATGTCATTTGTGCCTGCATTTTCCTTTATCGATTTTATGGCTTTATTACAATCAAATGTCTTCATAGCCAAACTCCTTGTTTTCAAAATTTTTAAACAGATAATGTTTGTCTTCGTGTTTTAAGATTCTATCCGGTTCCAAGATAATTTTTCCGCCACCGTTTGGCAAATCAAAAGCAAAATTCGGCATACATATTCCGCTTATATTTCCGCGGAGGGTTTTCATAATTTCTAAAGCCCTTTTAATAGAAACCCTGAAATTGCTATTTCCTATAGCTTGATCGCATCCAAAGAGATAGTATGGCTTAATATTTAAAGAAACAAGTGTGCAAAAAAGATTTTTAAGTATTTTTGCATCATCATTGATATTTTTTAGCAGAACGGTTTGCGATAATATAGGCATTCCGTTGTCTGTAAAAAGGTGAACAGCCTTGATAAATTCACCTGTAATTTCATCCGGATGATTAATGTGTGCGGCAATCCATAAAGGTTTGTATTTTTTGAGTATATTTATTGTTTGTATGTTAATTCTGCTTGGCATAGCACTTAAAACCCTTGTGCCTATTCTTATAAATTTAATATGCTTGATTGCCGTTAATCTTTTTAATATTTGCTCGATTTTTGTATTGTTTAGGAAAAAGGGGTCGCCACCTGAGATTAAGACCTCTTCTATTTTTTTATTTTTTTCAATATATTTTATGGCGTTTTCTAAATCAAAACCTTCAAAATTATTCCAGTTGTCCTTTCTAAAACAAAATCTGCAGTAAGCAAAGCATTTGTTGGTTATTGTCAATACAACCCTGTCAGGATAACGATGCACAAGCCCTCTTACCGGGGAGTGGCTTTTCTCATCAAGCGGATCGTTAACTCCTTTGTCAGAATATTCTAAAAAAGAAAAAATAAATTGGTTTTTTATCGGTTTTTTATGTATTATTGAGGTTATATAACTGTTAAGAAGAAAGGGGTGCTGTTTGATTTTTCTCATTGTAGAATCAATATATATGAAATCTTTTAAAAATTCAAATTATGTGTTTTAAGCTTTCCAATCTGTATTTAACCTTTGGCAATACTGAGATTTTTAAAGATGTCAATATAGTTATTGAAAGAGGTTTTAACATAATAATCGGTCCTTCAGGCAGTGGAAAAAGCTCTTTTTTGAAGATATTAAATTTAATGGAGCTTCCAAGTAGCGGAACGGTTCTATACAAAAATCGTCCGTTGATAGAATATATTCCGTCCAAAATTAGAAGCTTATGCGTGCTTGTCAGACAAAAACCTGTTTTTGCTTTAAAAAAAGTAGAGGATAATTTAAAACTGCCTTTTTCTTTTAAGAGCAATATGCATAAGAGGTTTGATTATAAACTTCTATACGAGTTACTTGATAGATTTATGCTTGAAAAGTCCATATTGAAAAAAGAATCTCACACCATATCCGGCGGAGAGATGCAAAGATTGTCGTTTATAAGAGCCGTAATGCTCAAACCTCAAGTGTTTTTGCTTGATGAAGTTACATCCGCTTTGGATGAATCGATGCAGAATAGCGTATTTGAGTATATAAAGTTCCTTTCCGAAAACCACATATGTGTCGTTTCTACTCATTCTAATAGTGCTTTTAGATACGCCGATTCTGTTTTTAAAATTCAGGATAAGGGAGTGGTAAATGATTAAACATATTTCTTTGTATGGTTTTATAGGTTCGTATGCATTTTTGCTTTTAATTATTATTTTGTCATATAGGGAGAAACTCAACATTGCAAAGGATGTAATCATTACATTTTTAAGAATGAGTGTTCAGCTTTTTTTGTCGGGTTTTGTCCTGCTCTATATTTTTAAATTGGACTCTGCCGCTGTAACCACGATAATTTTTCTGATTATGATTTTTTTCGCATCAAGAATTGTTATAAGTAGGACGAAGGTAAATATCAAAAATGCAGGTGTGTATATTTTTTTATCAATTTTAATATCTGCTATTTTTATATTGTCTATTTTGTTGTTTGGTATAATAAAATTAGATAGTTTTAATCCGAGATATGTAATACCTCTTGCCGGGATGGTTATAGGCAATTCGATGAATTCTATGGCCATAGGAATAGAGAGATTTAATTCTCAAATTAATGAAAACAGGGACTATATTGAAGATATGTTGTGTATGGGCGCTGATAGAAATGAGGCACTTTTTGATATGAAACGAGCTGCCTTAAAGTCATCCCTTTTACCTTCATTATCCTCTGCAAGTGGTATGGGTATAGTGTTTTTGCCAGGAATGATGACGGGCCAGATTTTATCAGGAATAAACCCCGTTGAGTCGGTTTATTATCAGATAGTTATAGTTATGGCAATAGCCGTAAGTGTGGCATTATCAAATTATTTAATGCTAAATTTAATTAAACATAGTTTTTTTAATAGGTATGATCAACCCACTTTTTAATTTATAGTTAACTAAAAATTAATATCTTGACACATTTTTTAAAAAGTTTTACAATCTTGGAGAGGTGAGAAAAGACTTGTATTTTATGAAGTAGATTTCGCTTCTTGCTTGAAGGTAAAATATTGTTAGGAGGTAGAATTATATGTCAAGTCTTAAAGAGGATGCGTTAGAGTATCATTCTATGATAAGGCCGGGTAAGATAGAGGTTAATCTTACCAAACCGTTTAACACTCAAAAGGATTTATCTTTGGCATATACGCCGGGAGTTGCTGATGTTTGTCTTGAGGTGGAGAAAAACCCTAAGGATGCCTATAGATATACGGCAAAGGGAAATCTTGTTGCTGTCGTATCAAACGGAAGTGCCGTTCTCGGTTTGGGTAATATAGGCGCTCTTGCCGGTAAGCCTGTAATGGAAGGTAAAGGCAATCTGTTTAAGAATTTTGCCGATATTGATGTTTTTGATATAGAAATTGACGAAACGGATCCGGATAAAATTGTTGATATAGTTGCAGCCCTTGAGCCTACATTCGGAGCTATTAATTTAGAAGATATAAAGGCTCCTGAGTGCTTTTATATTGAGGAAGAACTCAGAAAAAGAATGAAAATACCAGTATTCCACGATGATCAGCACGGAACGGCTGTAATAAGTGGCGCCGCTTTGCTAAATGCTATTGAGGTGACGGGTAGAAATATAGAAGATTGCAAGCTTGTCGTAAATGGAGCCGGTTCCGCAGGTATTGCTTGTGCAAAATTTTACATAACGCTTGGAATAAAAAAAGAGAATGTCTATATGATTGACTCCAAAGGCGTTATATATAAAGGCAGAAAAGAGGGTATGAACAAATATAAGGAGTTTTTTGCAAACGATACGGATGCAAGAACTCTTGAAGATGCTATAAAGGGTGCAGATATATTCTTGGGAGTATCAAAAGCGGACATATTAACCGAAGAGATGGTTAAGTCTATGAATGACCATCCTATTATTTTTGCTATGGCAAATCCGAATCCTGAGATTACGTATG
>JAMOPP010000160.1 GCA_027064405.1 Desulfurellales bacterium | reverse complement strand
GTGTGTAAAAACTTTTGCCATTATTTCCTGAAAATATATAGCTCCAAAACCCGCAGATAAGGAAAATATAAAAAACCCGAAAGCCATGGCAAAAAGGGTGATATTGGGATACCTGTCTCCAAACAGATATATCGAAAATCCTATTGAAAACCAACTTAAGAATCTGAAAAAAAACACAATACGCAAATAGGGCATAACTTTTCTGTAACTCTGAGCATAAAAAGCTGTAAAGAGTTGCGCCAATATAGAGCCGCCTTTAAGCAAAGATGTAAAAACCCCTATTAAAATGGTATTTGCACTGAAATGTTCTATAATAATCGGTAAAACCGTTGAAGGCTCGGCTATTGTTATGCCTATTGATAAGAAAAACCCATGAAGTATATTTTTTACATTTGACGAAAATTTATCTACCATAGCCTACGCATTATGAATATATTTTTAATAATATCAATCTATTTCGTATAGTTTTTTATAATATTCATCCAACATCCTGTCGCTATCAAAATAAGGCAAAATGTCGTTCATGGAATTCTTCATTATGGTGTTCCATTTTTCTCTATCTTCATAATACATTGGAGCTACTTTATCTTCAAGAAGGTTCATAAGATTTGTAGAGTCACGATCATCCTGTATTTCATAATCAAGCGTAGTATCCACCTCCGGTATCGCAAATGAATTAATACCATCTTTTGCAAATTCAGCAAACCATCCATCGAGTGTAGACATATTGATTGCACCATTCATAGCCGCACTCATACCGCTTGTGCCTGACGCCTCTCGCGTTAATCTCGGCGTATTCAACCAAATATCAGCACCCCTTTTTAAAAGTTTTGAAAGTCTCAGTTCATACCCTGTAAGCACAGCCGCTCTTTTTAAACCTGAACAAAAATTAATAAGTTCATTAAATATATTGATTCCGAACTGGTCAAACGGATACGGCTTTCCTGCCCATATAACCTGTATAGGATGTTTGGCGCGCTCAACAAGATGCTTAAATCTCTCTATTTTTAATTTCAAAAGACCGGGTCTTTTATATTCAACGATTCTTCTTGCCCAAACTATTGTAAGTGTATCTTCATCAAATATCTTACCTGTTTGGTCTGCAACAACCTCAAAAAGCTCTTTTTTGTATCTTTTTTTTATGGCTTCTAACTGATAATCTTCATCATTTTCCAAGGCTACATATAAATCTATGCTTGCCCACACCCTTTTGCTTTGTGCATTGGTAATCGAGACTATATTGGATGTATCTACATAATCCTTCCACATCTCTTTTGTAACTTTTTCATGTATTTTAGAAACGGCGTTAGCCTTTTTAGACAGTCTCAATGCCGCAAGGGTTAGGTTAAAATCATCTTCATAAATATTTGTAATTTTTTTCACCTCTTCAGTATCCACTCCGTTAAAAAAACCAAGATGGGTAAGTTTAACAATATGATGAGATTCATTGCCTGCTCTAATGGGCGTATGCGTAGTAAAAACAAACCTCTTTTCAACTTCTTCTATATCTTTATATTTTGAATAAAGATAGAATGCAACAGGAAGGGCATGTCCCTCATTTATGTGATAAACATCCACCTTCTTGCCTATGGCATCAAGCACCTTTGCCCCGCCCAATCCCAATACTATCTCCTGTTTTATCCTTGTATCTTCATCATTGTCGTATAATTTTTTTGTTATTGCACGGGCAAGAAAATTGTTCTCTTCAATATCTGTTGATAGCAGTATTATCGGTGATGTTTTAAATAGAGAAGGGTATAGATAAAATGCCTTTACATAAACCGTTTCATTATGGATTTTTATATCTACGGTGGTGAGTTCCTTTAAAAAATAATACCTCTTTTTTCTGAACTCAACCTTCATATAATCCTCATAATCCCTTTCCTGGTCGTAATATCCCTCAGTCCACAAAACTCCTATGCCTGTCATACTGCATTCTTTATCATATGCACTTTTCATATAGCTTCCGGCAAGGTATCCAAGTCCTCCGGAGTATATTTTAAGTGCCTGATCTATAGCAAATTCCATAGAAAAATAAGCAATGTGTTTCGAACAATAATCTCTATCTTCTTTCATCTTCCGCACCATCCTTCATTAAAAATTTCAATCCTTCCATAGGAGCATCCTTTATTCTGCTGATTTCCAACTCCACATCTGTAAAATTGGGCAACTTAGGTTCTATTTTTACTCTATTGTGCTCAATAACACCACCTCCCAAAACAATAATTTTGGGATTAAGCAATATGCTCACTACTTCTATAGCATAATTCAGGGCATTATTAAACTCCAATCTAAAATTTTCATCATCGCTTATGTTTTTTAGATTTCTTATTGAAAGGGCTTTGCCGGAGCATGTAAGCTCCAAACAATTGTTTTTTCCGCATCCACACGTAAAGCGTGTTTCCTTATACGGTATATGCCCAAGCTCTCCTGCAAGATTTTTATAGCCCCTAATCAGCTTTTTTTCTACAAACCCTGCACCGATTCCCGTGCCTACATAAACCGTAGCAATATAATTACACTTAAAGTATATACTCTCGGCAACCGCTGCACATTTTAAGTCATTTTCTATAAACACATCAATACCGTATAACTCTTTAAAATATTTTTTAATATTAAAGTTTTTGGGAACAGCTATGTTAGGGGCTGAGCGCATAATTCCATCGTCCACCTGTCCTGCAAAAGAGATACCCACCGTTTTTATAGGAAATTGTTTAATTTTATCTTCTATAAATTGAACTATATTTATATTTTTGCTTTCTATCTTTTTGTAAGAGCCGTTAAGCTCATACCTAATGTATGTTCCGCCGTAATCTATCAAAAGTTTCATATAGATTTATATCGCTAAACGGGGAATTTTTAATTTTTAATTTATTGAGAAATCCTCTATCTACCGAATTTGATTTAAGCATTTTATCAAGCATATTAAAGTTATATATATGTTCTTTTTGCCTCTGCTCAGCGTATTGTTTATTGTCTTTTGCGGTCATTAAAAATGCCCAGTCACTGCTTTGAGACAGAAGAAGTTCCTTTATCATCTGCTCTACAATTTCTTGTGATTCTTTATCGTTAGATATTTCTTTTAATCTTTTTTCCGCATGGTGAAGATGATTGTAAATCCAGCTATTTGTATCGTTTAGCCACACATCATAATAACCCTTATCGCCCCAACTGGAATTCTTGGGTTCCTCTTTTTTTATGGCTTTAAACTTCTTTAAATATTCTGTAGGTGTTACGGGTTCAATCTCTTTGTATTTATAAAAAACCCTAAAAAGATGATAAATAAAATTTATACCCTCAAACCACCAATGTCCAAACAGCTCCGCATCATAAAAAGATGTAATAAGATTATCACCATTCTGCATTTTATTTTGCAGATTTTTATCTAAGTTAAAATGAAAATTATAGGCATGCTCCTTTGCCTTTTCTCTTGCCACATACGGATTATAGAATTCTTTAATGTCCGTATTGCCCGTAATTTTATAATACTTAAATCCCGTAAATGTTCTTGTGTTGCCCGGTAAATATTTTTTTACATAATACAAAGGCATATCGTAACCCAAATCCCTATAAAAATCTCTATAATTTACATCACCGGGATATCCTTCTTTTGAAGACCATACCACTTTTGCACTCTTCTCATCCCTTCTAAAGGCATACACGCCGTCGTGTTCGGCTACATCACAATTCAAAGCATGTGCTTCGATAAAAAAGTATTTTAAATCCTCATCTTTAAGCATTTTACTTAAGCCCTTAAAGTAAGCACATTCAGGAAGCCAGATACCGCTCGGCATACTGTTTAGTGACTTTTGATATACTTCTCTGCCGACATTAAGCTGAAGTTGCACAAATTCTTTATTTTTAATAAACGGTAAAAAGGCGTGAGTAGCCGCTGATGTTATAATTTCAATATTGCCTTTCTCCTTAAAATATCTATATCCGTTTAAAACATTACCATGCAAAAACCCATTAAAAAAATCTTTTATTGACTGAAATCTGTTTTTATAGAATTCCGCAACTTTATATTCATCATAATTTGTTCTTGTTCTTACAAGCTCCTTTTCACCAAGTTCTATAAGGTTGTCAAGATGTCGATTATACTTTTCCATTAAATATTCATCGTTGAACATCTCCATAAGAGTAGGCGTTAATGAGACAGTAAGCTTAAACGGAATATTCTCATCCTCAAGTTTTTTAAATACCATAATAAGTGGTATATATGTTTCGTTCATTGCCTCAAACAACCACCATTCTTCAAGAAAATTACTAAAATCCGGATGTTTCACAAAAGGCAAGTGGGAATGCAAAACACCAATCCAATACTTTTTCATAATTCACCGCTTCGTATAAAATATTTACTTTCAAACTTATGCTTTTTAACAATCTCCGCTTGTAACAAAATTTTTGCCTCTTTCTTGGTTTTTTCTATTATATCAATAAATTCACCGTTTTCTATAATACCTATGTAAGCATTCAATTTCTTCATATTATTAAAGTATTTAAGAAAATATTCGCCGTAGCGTGACTTAATTTTGTGGTTAAAGATTATTTTCCCATCATCAAAAACAACTACACTTAAATCTTTATACCGTTTAATTAAATCCTCTTCTAAGTTCCAATATATAAAATTCAAATTTGGATTCACATTCATAGAAAAAACCCTGTTTTCGTTGTAGGCATAAGGTATGTTGCACTTAGGCACAGCTTCTGCCTTTTCAGTTTCTTTATAAGGTTTCCTGCACTCTTCTTTATAAAATTCAATATACCCTTTTGCGCTTTTATCCCAGGAAAACCTCTTTAGCATATTTTCCTTCGCTTTATGAAAATATTTTTCTCTATCATTAAAAAGCTCTATTGCATCGATTATTCTTTCTTTAAACATATCATAATGATTTACAAAGAAACTGAAACCAAAAATCTTTTTCTTATCATCCATATCAACCGTATCTATCAATCCTCCGGTTTTGGATACTATCGGAATGCATCCGTATGCTGCAGCAATAATCTGACTCAATCCGCAAGGCTCAAAAACAGACGGCATAATAAAAAATTCGCTTGAAGCATAAATCATCCTTGATAAAGATTCGTTGTATCCTGTAATAACCGCAATATTGTCATACCTGTTAAGAGGCTCAACCATATAATCAAGTTCTCCGCTACCAAGCATAACAATATTGATAGGTAAACGCGATAAAAAATCAGCGTTATTAACTATTAAATCAACACCTTTTTGTTTTGTAAATCTTCCTATAAATGCAAAAAGCGGCTTTTTTTCATCTTTTAATTTAAGGTTTGCCAGCACAATGCGTTTATTTATTATTTTTTTATTAATCGTTTCATAATTGTAGTTTTGTATAACAAAATTATCATTCTCAGGATTAAACTCGTTGTAGTCTATACCGTTTACAATACCCCTTAATCTATATGAATACGAACTTATAATGTCACCCAAACCTTCGCAAAATGTCGGGGTCTGAATCTCTTTGGCATACTCATTCGATACGGTATTGAATTTATCACTGAAAATAATACCGCTTTTTAAAAAATTTACCTTGTCATAAAATTCAAGCTTATCAAATGTAAAATTCTCCCATCCGAGGTTAAGCTCATCTATAATAGCCTTATCGGCTATGCCCTGATATGCAAGGTTATGTATTGTTAAAACCACCTTGCCTTTATATCCGCTTTCCTTTAAAAGAAAAGCGAGTAGAGAAGTCTGCCAGTCGTTTATATGAACAATATCGAAATCTCCAAGATATTCAAAAAGCCTTAAAACAGCATACGAAAACTTTCCAAATCTAATCTCATCATTGCTATATCCGTACACCTTGTCAAATATATCAGACTCTAAAAAATAAACAGAGCCATCTTTATAAACACTGAATTGACTTCCAAAAACCTCAAAATTAAAAGGCAATCTTTCAAATCCGCTTTTATCGATTGTTTTGTATAAAGGCGTAATGCATACAATATCTATATATTTGCTCAAAGCTTTGGGCAATGCGCTTGAAACATCCGCCAAACCTCCCGTTTTTGAGTATGGAAAAATCTCACTTGTTATAAATGCCGTTCTCATACACGCTCCCTAAGTTTTTCGGCTGCTTTTTCAGGCATTACGGGGTTTATATAAACATTTGACGATAGTTCAAATCCGCCAACCTGATATATACGAGGTGCAATATAAAAATAGAACCTTCCCTTGTCAATATTGTGCATATACACATTGAATGAAAAATGCTCAAGTGTTAAATATAGAGACTTAAAGACCCTCTTAAAAATAGATGCAAGGTCATCATAATTTGAAATATCTTCAAATCTACTTATCTCTGACAGCGGTGATATAACAACCTCAAACGGAAATAGGCTTGCATAAGGACAAAATGCCACAAATTCCGAATTAAGTGCAACTATTCTTTTGTTTAGCCTCAATTCTTCATTTACTATATCGTTCATCATACCCCTTCTATGTCTATTCCTATACTCTTCGTTTCTTCTAATTTCATCCACAATACTGTTTGGCACAAAAGGCAAAGCTATAATTTGAGAATGTTCATGATAAATGCTTGCACCGGCCAAAACCCCGCTATTTTTAAAAAATTGTATATACTTAATGCGCGAATCCTTCTTTAAATCAACAAACCTTCTACGAATTGCCAAAAAGTAATTTTTAAACTCATCAATCGAATAATCGCCCATCTTCTTTCTGTGGTGCGGTGTTTCAATAATAACCTCATGTGCGCCAAAACCGTTCATATACTCAAAAAACCCTTCCCTTTTCGACTCATCCTTTTCTTCAATCGCCAAAGCGTTAAATTGATTTGCAACAACACGGCAATCTCCTACCTGCAGTATCTTCACCTTAAGCATATCATCATTTTCCAAGCAAAACGGACATTTTACATTTACATTTTCTTCTATTTTAAAACTAAAGGGCTTTATTGCCCTTTTTGGCTCTATGATACTGTATCTGTCTCTTAAAACACAATACCTTATTTGAGACATAGATATCCCTCTATGGCGCTATCATCGTCAAATTGAAACATAAACAAAACCCCCTGTTTGATTTTATCAAGTCCGCTTTCTTTAAGGGAATATGTTATAATATCTTCTTGCTCTAATGTAAATTTTTTATTAAACGATACTATTATTGTGCTTTTTGTATAATCATCATAAATCTTCAACATATTATCTTCGATATTCACTGTATGGTTTTCTGCAAAATGAAAATTAAACCTCAGATTATTTGTTCCATCAATAATAAAAGCAACTTTATCTTTCCGGAATATGTAAGTTTTTTTCAATTTTGTGCCTGTAAATGTAACTTTATTTTTTCTGTGCAGCACATCAAAGTTATCTCTTTCCGTTATAAATGAAAAATTAAAATAATTATCAAACTTTACAGGATACTGTGAAAAATCAAACGACTTGTTATGAATGGTATCAAAATCATTTTTTTCCTTAGATTGCGTATGATATCTTTCTTTGTATCTTCTCAACGTATTCTGAAAATTAAACAGATTATTTGTGTCGTCAAACTCAACCATTTCACCCTGTGAGTTAAATATAGCTATATAATTTTCACCTTTATATTTAAACTCCTCATTGAAGTCCATATCTATGTCATATTTTTCGAGACCCTTATTTTCAAGCATATTTTCACACTGTATTATATATTTGTATGCATTATCCCTTAAATTAGGCAGATACAAACCTCCGAATACACCATGCCACAATACATCATTGCATTGAGATTTAAAAAGATAGTCCAAATATCTTCTGTGCGATATTTTATTTTTGCTTAAATACCATACTCTTTTTTGAATCCAGTTTGCTTCAAAATATCTGTTTAAGAAATTTTTCCATACCCCTCCACGCACAAATCGTTCAATTAAGTCTGACTCTTCATCTTTCAGTTTGCCCTTAATCTCTTTGTATTTCTCATAATCGTTCACATCAAGACTCCACTCTTCCATTTCCTGATACGAATGATTGGGCAAAGAAACCTTTATCGGGGTGTTGTTTTTTACAAACTCCCTTGGCAGAACGGTCTTTATATCCTTGGATAAGAATTTATCAATCCATTTTTTATCATATACCCATTCTTTAGTTCCCGGCCATACACCGAATTTCTCACAATCATCAAAAAGCATATTGACATCACGGCTGTTTATTAAAAGTTCTACACTATCG
>JAMOPP010000159.1 GCA_027064405.1 Desulfurellales bacterium | reverse complement strand
AGTTGATGATGATTCTGTAGTCAAGGAATCTGCTTCTTTGTCTGAAGATGAAACAGAAAAGATTAAAGAACAACTCAAATCTTTGGGGTATTTATGATGTTTGGCTTTTTAAAAAGAAGATCAAATAAAAAAGTTGTTATAATAGGGTTAGACGGAGTCCCTTATTCTTTATTAAGAAACCTTATTGAAAAAGGTAAGTTACCTAATATGAAGGAAATATTTTCTAAGGGATATTTTGGCCCTATGAAAGTCTGTTTGCCAGAAATATCTTCTGTTTCTTGGCCTTCTTTTATGACAGGCACAAATTCTGGTACTCATGGCATTTACGGTTTTATGGATTTCAAACCTGGTACATATGAACTTTATTTTCCAAACTTCAATGACTTAAAAGTTCCAACTCTTTTTGATGAACTTGGGAAAAAAGGAAAAAGATCGATAATAATTAATCTTCCTTCTACTTACCCTGCAAGAAAAATTCCTGGAGTATTAATCTCTGGTTTTGTTGCTATCGATTTAAAAAAAGCGGTTTATCCGTCTTCACTTTTACCCAAGTTACAGGAACTAAATTATCGTATTGACATAGATACTACCAGAGCAAGAAAAGATCCTGAATTTTTAATGAGAGATTTAGATGAAACTTTAAAAATTCGAGAAAAAACTGCTCATTATCTTTGGGAAAATGAGAAGTGGGATTTATTTATGGTAGTTATAACTGGAACAGACAGACTTCAGCATTTTTTATTTGATGCTTATGTTGATGAAAATCATCCTTATCACGAAGCCTTTATTAATTATTATCAAAAGATAGACAATTTTGTTGGTCGTATTTATGAAAAATACTTAAAACTCAAAGGTGAAAAAACTTTTTTTATGCTTTCTGATCATGGTTTTACTCAAATTAAAACCGAAGTTTATATCAATAGATGGCTCTATGAAAATGGCTATTTAAAATTTAATACAGATAAACCTCAAATGGTCTCTGATATAGGTCCTGGAACACTCGCCTTTGCCCTTGATCCTTCAAGAATCTATATAAACTTGAAGGAAAAATATCCCTTAGGTACTGTTGATAAAAAAGATTACGATCACTTACGTGATGAATTAAAACAGGCATTTTTAGAAATCAAATACGAAAATGAGCCTATTTTAAGGCAAGTCTTTTTTAAAGAAGAACTTTATAGTGGGCCATATTTAGATTATGCACCTGATTTAGTGCTTTTATCCAAACACGGGTATGACCTGAAAGCTACAGTTCAGCCAGATACAGTATTTGGCCGAAGCGATTTACAGGGTATGCATACTTATGATGATGCATTTTATTTTTGTGATAGGAATATGGAATGTAAGACGATTTTTGAAATAAAGGAAAAACTTATCAAAAGAGTTGTTTTAAATTAACTTTAATAAAGTCAAGTAAGAAGGGGTAACTTATGGATGAAATTAGACTTAAACAGTGGACATTAGAACAAAAAGAAGCTGAAAGCCGAAGGATTATTCGGGAGGCAATTGAAAAATACG
>JAMOPP010000158.1 GCA_027064405.1 Desulfurellales bacterium | reverse complement strand
TGAAAATTGTAGAAGGAAGCAGAAAAAATATAAAAATTACAACAAAAGATGATTTGGAGATTGTGAAATGCCTTTTAGGGTAGGATTTGGCTATGATGTGCATAAATTGGTCAAAGGAAGAAGATTAATCCTTGGCGGCGTAAGTATAGATTATGAATACGGGCTTTACGGTCATTCCGATGCTGATTGTTTAACCCATGCTATTTGCGATGCATTGCTTGGAGCGCTTAATCTCGGTGATATAGGTGAAATGTTTCCGGATACCGACGAAAAATACAAAAACATAAATAGTATGATATTTTTGGAGCATATAAAGGATATAATACTGAAAAGAGGTTTTTATATTTCAAATATAGATTCTACAATTGTTATGCAAAAGCCAAAACTTGTAAATTACAAGGAGCAGATGAAAAAAAATATAGCACTATCTTTGGGTATAGATGCAGAAAGGGTTAGTGTCAAGGCGACCACAACCGAAACCCTGGGCTTTGAAGGAAGAGGACTGGGGGTAAGTGTATATTCAGTTGCTTCTTTGGTGAAGATATGAATGAAATAGGTAGAGCCGTCATATTTTTAGGCGTAGTGTTGATATTGGTAGGTCTGTTTTTTATCTATTTTGACAAGATACCGTTGGTTGGAAAATTGCCCGGAGATATTCTAATCAAAAAAGGGCACTTCACCTTTTACTTTCCTCTTGCCAGCAGTATTATTTTAAGTATAATATTTAGCATTATCTTCTACCTGATAGGTAGACATTAGGAGGTTACATGATTTCTTTAGTTACAGAGGCTTACGCTGCAGGGGGCTCAGTTCCACAAGGCAATATGTTAGCTCAGCTTGTTCCGCTGGTGCTTATAGTAGTTGTATTTTATCTTTTTCTTATATTGCCACAGCAGAAACAGAAGAAAAAGCATAAGGAGTTTATAGAAGGATTAAAAAGAGGGGATAAAGTTATTACATCGAGCGGTATATACGGAACAATATCAAAGGTTAATGATAATAATTTTGTTATAGAAGTAGCGGAAGGTGTTGATATTAAAATAGTAAAAGACAATATAATTTCAAAATATTAATCTTATAAACAATTATTTTAGGAAGGTATTTTAATATGAAATCTTCAACTTTGATAAAATCTGTTATTATAGTTATTGTAATTGCTCTTTTTACAGTTTATATCATACCTACTTTTGTGGGCAAACAAAAAGCCAAAGAGTTACCCGGCATAATGCCCAAAGATACAATTAATCTTGGCCTTGATTTAAAAGGAGGAATGCATCTTATATTGGGTGTTGAATCTGATAAAGCCGTCTTTAGTGTTCTTTCAAGAGCTGCTGATAACTTAAAAAAGAATTTGATTAACTCTAAGGTGGCTTACGATAAGGTGCTTGTGTCTGACAAAGACTTTACCATTACGGTTAGCTTGATAGATAAAAATGACAAAGATAGGGCTTTGGATCTTATC
This sequence comes from Desulfurellales bacterium, assembly GCA_027064405.1. GTDB lineage: Bacteria > Campylobacterota_A > Desulfurellia > Desulfurellales > Hippeaceae > JAMOPP01. Next base: position 60 of record JAMOPP010000158.1, on the reverse strand, counting down.
TCAACTACTCTACCTAACTATAAGCTCATATCGGAAGACCTACCTATAAAAATTCAGCTT
>JAMOPP010000157.1 GCA_027064405.1 Desulfurellales bacterium | reverse complement strand
ACACATTTTTTGTGATTCCCGGCAGAAAAGCAAAGCAGAAACTTATAGGTGCAAAATTTATAGTTGGTAGAAAAATCCCACAAAATATTTTTTCTGATGAGATTGTGAATGTTCTTGTGCCTTTTTATTATGTAAGGGCTTCTTCTTATATCTCCATTATAAAAACATTGGCTTTGTCAAGGGATGGAAAAATCATATTTTTAGACAACATAAATTCACTGTTTATAATGGATAAGGCAAAGAATGTGGTAGATGCCATTAAATTGATAGACCTGTTTGATAGGTTAAGCTTTGTGCATAAGAAAGCTATTCTTGTGCGTTTAGACTATGTAGAAGTATCTTATTTTATTAGTAAGCTGAAAAAGATACTGCCATTAGAAGGTATCCCTGTTTCTTCATCCTTCAAGGAACCGGGCATTGTATTAATTCCGATGGCAGATCTTAATAGTATTCTTGCTATATCTCCCAAAGAGAAGTGGCTAAATGCTGTTTTTTATTGGAAAGATAAACTTGATACAATTGCCGCACTGGGTAATAATCCGCGATTTTTTGTATATTATCCTAAAAACAGAAGGGCTTCAGATTTGGCTAAAGTTTTTTCCCAGGTTGGGTATGTATTAACAAAAACCAAAAAGGGAGAAAAAGTGGAAAGCCATAAATCAGACATAAAAATCGTGGTAGATCAAGATAGAAATGCTTTGGTTGTGTTTGCTTCACCGCAGAAGTACAAGCAGATAAAAGATGTCTTTGATAAGTTAGATACACTTCCAAAAGAAGTTTTGGTGGAAGTTACTATAGCAGAAGTTACCCTTACGGATAATCTGCAATATGGTATAGAATGGTATCTGCAACATACGGGAAAGTATTCTGGCGTATTGCAAACAATGGGTGGTCTTGGCATGGGTTCTGGTGGTTTGACATACTCTCTTGTTAGTGATACGCAGAAATTCAAATCTCTTTTAAATATGTTTGCAAAAGAGAATCGTGTCAATATACTCTCTTCTCCAAGATTGGTTGTTCTTGATAATCATGAAGCTACAATAAATGTAGGCACTCAAGTCCCAGTGGTTACAAGCGAAGCTGATACAGGCAATGTTCAGACAGAAGGAACAACTTCTCTTTTAAGGAATATCACCTACAGAAATACGGGTGTTATACTTAATATAAAGCCTACAATAAACTCAAATGGTATATTGACCTTAAATGTGCAGCAGGAAGTAAGCGAACCGCAGGTTAATAATACTTCAAAAATAGACTCACCCTTGATCTTAAATAGAAATATATCAACTTCAGTAGTTTTGAGAAGCGGTACAACCCTTCTGTTGGGTGGTCTTATAAAGAATAATAATAGTCTTACAGTTAACAAGGTTCCTTTGTTGGGAGATATTCCACTTTTAGGTAATCTATTTAAGACTACATCAAAGGGAAAAGTTAAAACAGAGTTAATTGTGGAGATTACACCCTATATTTTGTCGAGTATGCAGGAAGCAGAAAAGAAAACAAAACATTTTGAGTCTTTGATAAAA
>JAMOPP010000156.1 GCA_027064405.1 Desulfurellales bacterium | reverse complement strand
GCTCCTCGATATCCGAAAACTGCCGGCATACCTTTCTGCATTGGATGCTATCACCCAAAGAGCCCTGTATCTTTTCTTGTTAATCTCAACCTCAATCTCTTCATAAGAGCTTTTTTTTAAGTATGATGTAGCCCCTGATAAAACATACGAAAATTTCCCGCTTATTTTTTTCAATTTCTCATTCACATTCAAAACAGCTTCAGCATCGAATCCTATACCCGCCATAAGTATAAATTTTTTACCGTCTATATCGCATATATATGCCTTTTTTGTTTTTTTGTTTTTAATTGCCTCTACTGCATTGGAATATGATTTTATACCAAGCTCGATTGATAGAACATTTGTTGTGCCTGCAGGTATCACGGCAAATGAAGCACTATCCGGCAATTTGGCGTTAATTACCTCATTGACAATGCCGTCTCCGCCGTATGATGCAATAATGTCGTAATGATTCTTTATTAAATTGGCTATCTTTGTGCCGTCTTTTGCCCTTTGCGTAAAAAAAATATCAGTCTTTAAACCGCCTTCTTCAAGACAATTCTTAATATTACGCAGATTTTGAACATTAAAATGAAGCGCATTGGGATTTGCTATAATTGCTATCATATATCCACCACCATTCCATCGTATGCAGCCACTACATCAACAGCTGTCTTTTTTGTAATTTCTCTCGCTATCTCCCACGGTTTTTTATTCAAAAAAGATAGTCCGAAATGCGTCATTATCATTTTTTTAGGTTTAAAGATTTCTAAAAATTTATAGATATCGTTGGAATTCAAATGCATAAACCCCTTTTTTTCCTTGCAAAAAACCACATTTGCTATAACAACATCACTTTGATAAGAATGCGCCAAATCTTCAAAGTATTTTGTATCGGGTATATAGGCAAAAGAATGATTTTCAAACGAAAAAACAGCGCCGTAGGTCTCTGTTGTATGCTTATGCTTCATTTTTGTATCTATCTTTACTCCCTCTATTTCATACAAACTATTTTCTGCAGTGTTTATGAGCTTAAAATTATTGCGGTTGTAATTTAAAATAACAGGGTCTTCGTCGGTAGCTGCTTTTGGTGCTATTATGCAGCCTCTCCGCTTATGTCCGCCCTCTGTCATAGATTCAATAATGGAATTAATATCAGCACAATGGTCAAGGTGTCTGTGACTTAAAAAAATGCCGGATAACCTATTCGGGAACAGTCCCCTCTTTATTGACTCAATCAAAGCCCCGGGTCCGGGATCAATGGCAAAAAGCCTATTGTTTAATTTAAACCATATACCGCCGGATTTTCTTATCTGGTTAAAAACACTGAATCTGCCACCTGCAGTTCCCAAAAAAATGAGTTGATTATTGTTAATTGTATTCATTTTAAGTGTATGCATACTCCCCGTCAAAAGATTTTACCGTTTTTGCAACAATACCTTTTTTATGTTCTTTAACCAAAACAGGAAAATATTGAGACGAAATAGCTTTATAAAATTTTTGATTATTTTTCTCAATAACTGTTGATTCGGTTACAAATTCAACCCTGCTACCTACAATACCCTGCATTTTTAACCTAAATTTTCTATCAAAAAGATTTTTTAAAATAGTATTCCTATTTCTTACCTTAGGTCCTCTTTCAAGATTTGATTTTATATTCACGGCGGCAGTATGCGGTCTTTTAGAGTAACTAAAAATATGACCGTAAACCAAAGGAATGTTTTCAATAAAATTTTTCGTCTTTTTAAAACTCTCATCATCCTCCTGAAAAAATCCGACTATTATATCAGTTCCGGTAAAGATGCCCTTTTTATCGCACAAATTAACTATTTTTTCATATTCCGAAACGGTGTAATCCCTTCCCATAAGTCTTAAAATTTTATCATCCCCAGACTGTAGAGGTATATGGAGATGTTTTGCAAAATTTCCATCGGATATTATATCCAAAAACTCTTCATCTATATACATAGGCTCAATGGAACTTATACGGATTCTTGATTTTATGTTTGAAGCGTTTATTTTTATCAAAAGTTTTTTTATATTTCTATAAGAACCTATATTTGTTCCGGTCAGCACAATTTCAGAAAAACCTGCCAAGCTTAGCCTTGTTAATTCTTCTATTATTAAAAATTCGTCTTTGTCACGCTCTCTTCCGCGTAGCTTAGGAATAATGCAGTATGTGCAGTGATTGTTGCAGCCCTCCTGAATCTTAACAAAGGCTCTGCTCTTTTTATAATATCCTTTCAGCGCATAATCTATTGTGTAGGTTTTTGTATAATCCGCAATATCATTTTTAGATAACCGTAGAGCTTTATGCAAATTCTGCTTGTAGATATTTCCCAAAACTACAACATTTTTGCCAAAATCTTCCTCAAGATAACTATCACATCCCGTATATATTACCCTTGCATTTTTATTCAAAGATAAGGCTTTTTTCACGAGATGCCTTGATTCTTTTGCAGCTTTTGCCGTAACGGCACAGGAATTTATTACATAAACATCATTTGGTTGCATAAAGTTAGAAACTTCATAGAAATTTTCAACCTGCTCTATCATACCTTGAGTTTCATATTGATTGAGTTTGCATCCAAGCGTAGCAAAAGCTATTTTTTTCACTGCTACTACAAGCTTCCCTTTGTAGATAAGGTCTTATCGGCAAGTCTAACCGCATCCTTTAAAGAATGTGCGACGGATTTAAAAATTGCCTCGGCTATGTGATGTTTGTTTGAACCGTACATCTGTTTTATGTGTAGCGTCACCCTTGCATTGTTTGTAAAAGCTCTAAAAAATTCTTCTATAAGCTCAGAATCAAAATTTCCTATAGTTCCGTAAAGATTGCAGTCAAAATTTAGATAGCTTCTGTTACATATATCTATGCTTGACAAAATCAGAGCCTCATCCATAGGTATTATACTTTGACCATACCTTGCAAAGTTCTTTTTTTCAAGGGATTTTCTGATTGCGGAACCAAGCACTATGCCTATATCCTCTGTTGTGTGGTGAAAATCAACCTCAATATCACCTTCGGCTTTAATAACCATATCAATTGACGAATGTTTTGCAAACGCCTCAAGCATATGATTTAAAAAACCTATTCCCGTATCTATACTGCTTTCTCCCGTACCTTGAATATCTACGGTAACATTTATTATTGTTTCTTTTGTTATCCTCTTTAAATTCACACTACTCATTGTTTTCTCTCCACTACAAGTTTTGCTATGTTAATTAAATTTTCGCTTTTTTTCATATCCTTAATCTCATTAAATGCCATATTTTTAAGGACTTCGGCCATCTTGTATGACCTTTCCAATCCGTAGATTTTCGGATATGTCAAAGTATTATTTATTTCGTCAACCTTTTTCTTGCCAAGCAATTTTTCATCTCCCACAATATCCAGACAATCGTCAATAATCTGAAAGGCAACACCTATATAAAGACCGTATTTTGAAATTTTATTAAAATCCGTATCTTTAATATTTCTTCCGCACAAAGCCCCACATACAACCGAGGACTGTATTAATTTCGCAGTTTTATGTTTATGTATAAAATTAACGAGTTTCTTTTGCTGATTTTTACCCACATCCGCACCTGATGATAAAATATCTGCAGCTTGACCGTTCACCATTCCGTAAATTCCCGCCGCTTTGCTTAAATGCTTTATTATTTCTATCTTCTGTTCAGGCATTAAAGGTGAATCGGCTATAACATTAAAGGCATGCGTATTCAAACCGTCTCCTGCCAAAATAGCCATATCCTCACCGAAAACCTTGTGATTTGAGGGTTTTCCCCGTCTAAAATCGTCATTATCCATAGCCGGCAAATCGTCATGTATTAAGGAATAGGCGTGTATAAGCTCTATCGCAGCAGCCACAAAAACAACCTTATCAATATCTGCATTAAACATCTCTGCAGACGAAAAAGTTAAAAGAGCCCTAATTCGTTTTCCACCGCTTTTTGGCGTATAAAACAACGCCTCTTTGAATTTCTTTGGTACTATATTTTCTTTCGACAGATTATCAATAAAGTTATCGGTTAAGAGCCTGTATTTATTCAGCGTCTCCATAAAAATCCTCTGTTTCAATATGCCCTTTCTCTACTTTTTTTATTATCTGAATTTTATTCCGGGCGTCTTCCAATTTTTTTGAGCAAAAATCAACAAGCTTCATACCCTCTTCATACAGAGAAACCGACTCATCAAGCGCAACATCACTATTTTCAAGCTTTTCCGATATTTCTTCCAATCTTTTCATAGCATCTTCAAATGTTTTTATTTTCACCTACAATCTCCAATACGCTATATCTTTTCTCAAACCGCCCTTTTCTAAGGCAGACTTAACATCAATAAGCACCCCGTTTTGTTTTACAAAATCCTGAACCGCTTTTAAATTATCGATAAACTCCTTATGTTTCACAGCCAAAATAACGCATCCGTACTGTTTATCAAGATTTTCTCTATCTTTTAATTCAAAACCATACTCTTTTTTAACCGCATTTTTATCGGCTAAGGGGTCGTAAATATCAAGTTTAATTCCAAACTCCTTAAGCTCATTCATTATATCTACAACCTTGGAGTTTCTTATATCGCCAACATTCTCTTTAAATGTGATTCCAAGAATCAAAACCTTGAGATTAAGAACAATCTGCCCGCTTTTTATTATTTTTTTAACCGTCTGCTTTGCTATATACTCTCCCATTGAATCATTAATTCTTCTGCCTGCCAGTATAACCTCAGGATGATGTCCAATCTCTTGAGCTTTGTAGGTTAAATAGTAAGGATCAACGCCTATACAGTGTCCTCCGACAAGCCCGGGCTCAAAGTGTAAAAAATTCCATTTTGTTCCTGCCGCATCAAGAACGCTCTTTGTGTCAAGGTTAAGCTTATCAAATATCATAGAAAGCTCATTCATTAAAGCTATATTTAAATCCCTTTGGGTGTTTTCTATAATTTTCGCAGCCTCAGCCGTCTCTATCGATTCTGCTTTAAATATATTGTTGTTGTTAATTGCACCATAAATCTCAGCGAGAAAATTTAGAGTTTTCTCATCGCTTCCACTCACTATTTTTGTCATTTTATCAACCGTATGCACTTTATCTCCCGGATTTATCCTCTCAGGAGAATATCCTATAAAAAAGTCCTTACAGCACTTTAAACCGGAAAATTTTTCCAGTATGGGAACACACACCTCCCTTGTTGCATAGGGATAAACGGTTGATTCATAAACAACGACGGCTCCCTTTCGAAGATTTTTGCCGACGGTTTCACTTGATTTAATTAAAGGCGTAAAATCCGGTAGATTATGTTCGTTGATGGGCGTAGGCACAGCGACTATAATTAAGCCTGCCTCTTGCAATCTTTCCGCACTATTTGTAAACTCTATACCGTTATTTAAAAAATCTTTTTCGGCAAGTTCTCCTGTTGAGTCTTTGCCGTTTTTCAGCTCTTCTACTCTATTTTTATTTACATCAAAACCAATTGTTGAAAACTTCTTAGACAAATGATAGAGCAACGGCATACCGACATAGCCCAACCCTACAACCGCTATTTTTTTATCTTTTTTGAGAAAATCTTGAAACATACAACCACTCCCTATATTTTACTGCTGTTTTATAACATTTTTTATCTGTTTTTTAAAATAATTTTTTAAAAGTATTATATAGCAACAAAAGCTATCTCCTGATATTTTACTAACAGAGTTCTTGCGAAGAACAATCTCTGCTATTGCTATTTTTGCTCTTTCTTATCGTCACTCTTTGCAAGGGGGTGAGATTCATCATAAACCCTTGCAAGTTCCGCCATATTTAAATGAGTATAAATCTGAGTTGCCTTAATGGATGAATGCCCTAAAAATCTCTGCAAAATTCTTATATCCATACCATTATTTAGAAGATGTGTTGCTTTGGAATGCCTTAAAGAGTGCGGAGAGATATCTTTAAAAATTGTATTAAGCGAATATTTTTTGACTATTTTTTGAAGTGAACGGGTTGAGAGCCTTTTGCCATATTTATTTAAGAAAACAGCCCCCTTTTGCCTTTGACCTATGTATTTATAAACAGCATCTGCCGCCCTTTTTGTCATTGGAACAAAAGACGGCTTTGCACCTTTACGCATTATTCTTATTCTTAAATTATTAAAATCGACATCTTCTATGTTTAAATTCATAGCTTCAGATGCCCTTAGCGCACTTGAATATACGATTTCAATTAAGGCTCTGTCACGAGCTTTTTCTATTTTATTCAGCAACATCTCTACATCTTCTATATCGAGAAATGACGGCAAATTCTTTTCGATTTTCGGTTTAATAATACCCTCCATAGGATTATTTTCTATTATATTTCTCTGCTTTAAAAACATAAAATAGACCGAAATCGACGAGAGTTTTCTTCTTATGCTCCTATTTGACAAACCCCTTTCGGACAACATAACGATATATCTGTTTATACTCTCTTCGTCAAAGGATTTAACACATTTCAAAAACTCTTTTACATCATTTATGTAAGCCCTTTGCGTATCTTTTGACTGATATTTTTTTTCTACAAAGCTGCAGAAATCATCAAAGTTTTGAGCAGTAAGCATCCAACACTTTTTCTATAATATTTGTCGTGGAGCGGTTTTCCAAAAAATCTATAAATTTACATTCGCCACCTTTTTCTTTTACGAAATCGCATCCGGCTACCTCTTTGCCTTTCCAGTCCGCACCCTTTATTAAAATATCCGGGTTTATTTTTTTTATTAACCTATTTGGAGTATCCTCTTCAAATATAACGACATAATCAACAAATTCCAAAGATGACAAAACTAAAGCCCTGTCGTTTTCGCAGTTTATCGGTCTTTTTTCACCCTTAATTCTTTTTACGGAATTATCCGAATTTAATCCTATTATCAGAACATCACAAAGTTCTTTCGCTTTTTTTAAATATTGGGTATGTCCCGCATGCAATATATCAAAACATCCGTTTGTAAAACCTATTACCTGTCCGTCCAATTTCAAATTACCGACAATTATTTCAATTTCATCGGCACTTTTAAGCTTGCCCAAAGATATTCTCCTCAACCATTTGGCATATTGTATGGATTATAAACATATGCATTTCCTGAATTCTTGGCGTAGATTGAGACTCAACTATTAAAGGCACATCTGAAAAATTCCTTATTTCTCCTCCGTCCTTGCCAAGAATGCCTACAGTCGATATTCCAATCTTTCTTGCTACCTTATGGGCTTTTAGTATATTTTTTGAATTCCCGCTTGTGCTTATACCTATCAAAACATCACCCTTTTTCCCAAGAGCTTCAACCTGCTTTGAAAAAACTTCATCAAAGGAGTAATCGTTGGCTATGCTTGTTAAATTCGATGTGTCGGTTGACAAAGCTATTGCGGCAAGAGGTTTTCTCTCCTGCAAAAAACGATTTACGAATTCTGCAGCCATATGTTGGGCATCAGCCGCACTTCCACCATTACCGCATATTAAAAGTTTACCTCCGTTTTGCAGTGAAGCTGTAATTTGATTTGATACGGCTTCAATCCGATTATAGAGAGCCGCACTCTTATCGACAAGACTTCGAAGTTCATTTAAAGATTGCAAAAATTGTTCTATTTTCATAACATTCCCTTCTAATGAGTGTTATTGGTAGAATAATTAAAATAAACAAAAAGTCAACACTGCTTTGGCATAATGGCAAAACCTATACCTTAAACCTTAAAACAAAACACAACATAGGTGACATAATAGACGAGAATGATAATCTAATTACGAAATGTTTCATCAATTACAACCACGACAATAATTTAAATCAATACAATTACTTTAAGAAAAAATTTGAATATATAAAATTGACAAGACGGTTTTTTGAAGAGAGAGGATTCTTGGAAACCGCAACAAACAAACTTAAAGAATCGACAATAGATGAGGCAAATATAGACAAAATCAAGACACCCTACGGCTATCTTGTTACATCTCCGGAGGTTGAGATTAAGAAACTTTTATCCATAGGATTTGATAAACTTTTTGAGCTCAATTTCGCATATAGAGACGATTTTGAAAACAACTTGCATAAAAAAGAGTTTTTAATGCTTGAATGGTACAGAAATTTTGCAAAGCCTAAAGATATAATTAAAGATTTTATCGACCTTATAAAATTTTTACACCCAAAAAGCAGCATATTGCACTATCAAGACTTCAAAATAGATTTGAATAAAATTGAGTTTGTATCTTATAATAAACTTTTTAAACAGTATGCGCAAATTGACATAAATAACTTCGACGATGAAATAATTTCAGATAAGTTTTGCATATCGGGATACGAAAATAAGCTTGAGCTTCTCGATGCCGTCTTCGCCTT